>DATIOT010000486.1:0-2867 GCA_035472875.1 Mycobacterium sp. | reverse complement strand
TGCTCCCCAAGCGCCACACCGTCGATCTCACCGACACGCCGTCCCAGACGTTGGCCGAGATGATCACCATCGGTCAACGAATCGCACGCGCGGCCCGCGCGACTGAGTTGGCCGACGCAACAAACATCGGGATCAACGACGGCCCGGCGGCCTTTCAGAGCGTGGCACACATTCATCTGCATGTGCTGCCGCGGCGCAACGGCGACAAGCTCTCGGTCGCCAAGGGGTTGCTGCTACGCCGCGACCCGGACCGGGAAACCACCGGCCGGATCCTGCGGGAGGCCCTGGCCCGGATCGACGCCAGTCAGTAATACTGGGCGGATGGCACTTCCATCCTGGGTTGAGCAGGGCTTACTGCCACAGGTGCTGCACTTACACGACACCGTTTATCGGAAGACGAACGGCTGGATTGGACATCGCACGCTGTGGATACCGAGCCTGCTGCTGCACACCGCCGGCGCCAAGACCGGTAAGGCGCGAACCACGTCGCTAACCTATGCGCGCGACGGCGAAGACTACTTGATCGTTGCTTCAAAGGGAGGCGACCCGCGAGCACCCGGCTGGTATCACAACCTGCGAAAGAACCCGAACGTGGAAATCAACGTCGGACCAAGGCGTTTCGGCGTAACGGCCCGACCGGTGCTCCCCACCGATCCCGAATACTCCCGGCTATGGGAGATCGTCAATAAAAACAACAGCAATCGGTACGCCGCTTACCAGAAGAAGACGTCGCGGCCTATCCCGGTCGTGGTGTTGACGCCTCAAAAAGCGCCTCAAAAAGGGAGCTAGAACAGCTCTTTCGCCAACAACTCCAGCGTGGCCACCCGTGCCGGCGCGGTAGCGGGTTCGGTGCCGCGGCGGGCCGACGCTACCGGGTTCACCATCACCTCGTCGACGCCGAACCGTTCGGCAAGTGCCCGCAGCTGTTCGGCGGCCTCCGCGGGTGCGCCCAGCACAGCACGTTGCAGTCCGCTCTCCACGATGCGCTGTTGCTGCGGTGTCAGCTCCGCGACTTGAGCTTCCTCGACCAGTGGCACCGGCCCGAGCGGCTGCCCGGTTCGCAGCTTCGCCATCATCTGCAAGTTGGGCAGCATCAATGCCGTTGCCTCGTCGCGTGTTTCGGCAACCGCCGCATTCACCGTCAAAAACGTCACCGGCTCTGCTGCCAGGTCGCTGGGCACAAACCGGGAGCGGTAGAGCTCAAGTGCCTCTTCGGTCCCTTTGCCGGAGAAGTGATGGGCGAACACGTACGGCAGTCCCTTGGCGGCGGCCAGATGCGCGGAGTACATCGACGACCCCAGCAGCCACAGGCGCGGTTCGGTTGCGGCGGCGGGGGTGGCCTTGAGGATGTAGTCCCCCGACCGCAGCGGCACCACCACCCCGCGGGCGCTCATCAGCGCCGCCACATCGTCGAGGTACTCCGGGAAGTTCTCGATGTCGCGATCGTCGCGGGCGCCGCGCAGCGCATAGGACGTCACCGGGTCGGATCCCGGTGCGCGGCCGATGCCGAGGTCGATGCGGCCCGGCGCCGCAGCCTCCAGCAGCGCGAACTGCTCGGCCACCGCCAGCGGCGCGTGATTGGGCAGCATCACACCGCCCGATCCAAGGCGCAGTTGCGAGGTCTGCGCGGCAAGGTAGGCGATCAGCACCGGCGGGCTGGTGGCGCCCACGGACGGCATGTTGTGATGCTCGGCGACCCAGTAACGAGTGAAACCCAGGCGATCCGCGGTCTGTGCCAGCTTTACCGTGGCCGCCAGCGCATCCCCGGTCGACTGGTCGGTGCGCACCGGGACGAGATCAAGGACAGAAAGACGCACGATGCCGTCAACGCCCGCGGCCGTTCGAACGTTCCCGGCCTTTCCGCCCAGTCAGTAGTCCTTGAGGGTGAGGGAGTGCACGATGCGGTCGAATACGTCCTGCGGTATCGGTGCTCCACCCGGAATGTTGTCAACCACCAGCCATTGGTTGCGCTTGACGTAATCGTGGAACTCGGCATGGTAGGTGGCGAAGCCCTTTTCATAGTCATCACCGGCCGTTTTCAACTCCCCGGCCAGGACGTAGGCACCCAGCAGGGCAACGCTGGTCCCCTGGCCCGACAACGGCGAGCAGCAATAGCCGGCGTCGCCGACCAGCGCCACCCGGCCCTTTGACCAGCGATCCATCTTGATCTGCGACATTTCGTCGAAGTAGAAATCCGGCGCCGACCGCATATATTGCAACAATTGCGGGCGAATCCAGCCGTCGTCGGCCATTCGCCGCTCCAACTCGGCGAACTGGGCCTCGGTGTCGCGGTAATCGATCCGCAGGTCGGTGTCCATGAAACCCACCATGGCCCGGGCCTCGGTGTTGTTGCGGGCGCTGTAGACGCCGGCCATGGTGGAGTCCCCGTAGTGCCACGTCTGCCAATAGTCCAACTCCAGCAAGTTGGGCACGGTGAAAATCGCCGCGAAAGTGCCCAGCCTCTCGATGAATCGTTCCTCCGGGCCGAAAACCAGGCTGCGCACATTGGAGTGCAATCCGTCGGCGCCGATCACCAGGTCGAAGCTGCGGGCGGCAGCCCGCTCGAAGGTCACCCGTACCGAAGTGCCGTCGTCTTCCAACGACGCGATGCTGTCGCCGAACAGATATTCGACCTTCAGTTGCGTTGCCTCGTAAAGTAATTCGACTAGGTCATCGCGTAGCAGCTCGATATCCGGGCTAGCGATGGGACCGCCGGTGGGCGTCGATTCGGTGTCTTGGGACAGCTCGTTGCCGTCGCGGTCAACGACGGACGCGCCCCGAATTCGCGTCCTCCGATGGTCGGAGGCGGCCCGCAGAACCATGCGTTCTAGCACCGTCAGCGCCGGGCCCCGCACGTCGATCGCCTG
>DATIOT010000485.1:0-2260 GCA_035472875.1 Mycobacterium sp. | reverse complement strand
CCGGTGCTTTCGGTGGCGTCGATGGTGGCGCGGCCGGTGACCGACCAGCAGCTGCTGGCCGCGGTGTCGAACTCGGGTCCGGACCGGCTCTTTGAGGTGGTTTGGTCCGAGCAGCCGTCAGCCGCCGTGCAGCCGGTATCCGTTAGCACCTGGGGGACAACGGAGTTGGACGCCGCCGAAGCTGAGCGATCGGCGGTGCTGTTCGAGTCGGCGCCAGTGGCCGGTGACGTCGTGGCGGAGGTGTACGCGGCCACGCGAGCGGTGCTGGCAGTACTGCAGTCGTGGCTGGCCGGCGATGGAGCAAGGATGATGGTGGTGGCGACCCGGGGCGCGATGGCGTTGCCAGGTCAGGATGTCACCGATTTGGCGGGCGCGGCGGTGTGGGGGCTGGTGCGGTCGGCGCAGACCGAGCATCCCGGCCGGATCGTGCTCGTCGATTGCGATGCGCCCCTTGACGATGAAATAGTGGCCGCGGTCTTGGCGGTTGGTGAGCCGCAGGTATTGCTGCGCAGCGGAACGGTTTACACCGCGCGGGTGCACGGCAGCCGCGCCGTTAGTGCTGTCCTGGTGCCGCCGGGTGATGGGCCGTGGCGGCTGGGTATGAGCAGTTATGGGACCTTCGAGAATCTACGGCTGGAGCGCATTCCCGACGCCCACGCGCCGCTGGGGCCCGGCCAGGTTCGGGTCGCATTGTCGGCCATCGCCGCCAACTTCCGCGATGTCATGATCGCCCTCGGCCTCTACCCCGAGGATGCGGTCATGGGTATTGAGGCTTCCGGTGTCGTCGTCGAAAGCGCTTCGGAAGATGTGCGTTTCGCGGTGGGCGATCGGGTCATGGGTTTGTTCCCCGACGGCACCGGAACGATTGCCGTCACCGACCAGCGGTTGCTCGTCAAGGTGCCCGAGGGATGGTCGCACACCGCCGCCGCCACCACCTCGGTAGTTTTCGCCACTGCCTGCTACGCGCTGGTGGACCTGGCCGGTGCTAAGCCGGGGCAGCGGGTGTTGGTGCACGCCGCCGCGGGCGGGGTGGGGATGGCTGCGGTGCAGCTGGCCCGGCATTTGGGGCTGGAGGTGTTCGCCACGGCCAGTCGCGGCAAGTGGGACACTCTGCGGGCCATGGGCTTTGACGACGACCACATCTCTGATTCACGCAGCCTGGAATTCGAGGACAAGTTCCGGGCGGTCACCGGTGGCACCGGCATGCATGTGGTGCTGGACTCGCTGGCCGGCGAATTCGTGGATGCGTCCCTGCGGCTGGTCGCCCCCGGTGGTGTGTTCTTGGAGATGGGCAAGACCGACATCCGCGACGCCGGTGTGGTCGCCCAGGAGCACCCCGGTGTGCGCTACCGCGCCTTTGACCTGTTCGAAGCGGGACCGGAGCGCATTCAGCAGATGCTCGCCGAGTTGGGCGCGCTATTTGGCGAAGACGTGCTGCAACCGTTGCCGGTGACGAGGTTTGATGTGCGACGTGCACCGGCCGCGTTGCGGTACTTGAGCCAAGCCCGCCATGTTGGCAAGGTCGTGATGACGATGCCCGATGCGTGGACTGCGGGCACGGTGTTGATCACCGGTGCTACCGGGATGGCGGGTTCGGCGCTGGCGCGTCATGTGGTCGCTCGCCACGGGGCGCGGAACTTGGTGTTGGTGAGCCGCCGCGGTCCGGATGCACCAGGGGCTGCGGAGTTGGTGGCCGAGCTGAGCGCAGCCGGTGCCCAGGTACAAGTGGTGGCCTGTGATGCCGCGGATCGCGAGGCGTTGGCCAAGGTGATCGCCGATATCCCGGTGCAGCATCCGCTCACCGCGGTGATCCATGCCGCCGGGGTGTTGGATGACGCGATCGTGACGTCACTGACTCCCGAGCGGGTGGATGCGGTGTTGCGGGCCAAGGTGGATGCGGCGTGGAACCTGCACGAGTTGACCGGCGATCTGGATGTGTCGGCGTTTGTGATGTTCTCGTCGATGGCCGGGCTGGCCGGTGCGTCGGGTCAGGGCAACTACGCGGCGGCCAACTCATTCCTGGATGGGTTAGCCTCGCATCGGCGGGCTCATGGGCTGCCCGCGATCTCGCTGGGCTGGGGTCTATGGGATCAGGCCAGCGCAATGACCGGCGAACTGGGTGCCGCTGATCGGGCCCGGTTCGGTCGGGACGGGATCGTCGCGATGTCCTCGGACGAGGCGCTGGAATTGATGGATACCGCGCTCATTGTCGACGAGCCGTTCATGCTGCCTGCCCATATCGATCTTGCGGCACTCCGGG
>DATIOT010000484.1:0-5897 GCA_035472875.1 Mycobacterium sp. | reverse complement strand
CCTCGGTGGTGATGGCCGCTGCGATCGTGCTTACCGTGGTCACCGGTATCGACTACGTCGCGTCGACCACCAGGGAAGTTCGCCGGACGACGGCTGATCACGATCAGTACAAGGCAGGTGAATCCGGGTCGTGAATTTGTCGTGATCCAACGGGAACCAACAGCACCGCTGCTGGCGTTCACCTAAAGAGCCCATGCTGATTTACGGCTCATTACGTGCCCAGCAGGCCTGACTGGACGAAGGAGAGCAGGATGCCGCCGTTGGTACGCGAGGTCGTTGGCGACGTGTTGCGCCGCGTCCGGACAGCGCAGGGACGGACGCTGCGCGAGGTGTCAGATTCAGCGCGGGTCAGCCTCGGATATCTCTCCGAGGTGGAGCGCGGCCGTAAGGAGCCCTCCAGCGAGCTGCTGAATGCGATCTGTGATGCGTTGGAGGTCCCGCTGTCGACGGTCCTCACCGACGCCGGGGAGCGAATGGCGAGCGAGGAACGCGCCGCTCACAGTGCGCCAAGTAGCGTGGCAAGCGGTTCCACCATTGACCCCGGCACCAAGGTCGTCATTCCGCCGGTGGCGTCTCTGGCGGTGGCCTGAGTGCCCGGGAGTACCGGGCAATCGGATCCACCGCAAGGGGTGGGGCGATCGGCGCCGACCCATTAAATTGGGCGACAGGGTAAGCACGAGCCCATCAAGGGCCCACCCGGTCCACAAGAAGTGAAGGCGGAGCTAACTCATGGCCAATCCGTTCGTCAAAGCGTGGAAGTACCTCATGGCGCTGTTCAGCTCCAAGATCGACGAGCACGCAGACCCCAAAGTGCAGATCCAGCAGGCCATCGAGGAGGCGCAGCGCACCCATCAGGCGCTGACCCAGCAGGCCGCGCAGGTGATCGGTAACCAGCGCCAACTGGAGATGCGGCTCAACCGGCAGCTGGCCGACATCGAAAAGCTGCAAGTCAATGTGCGTCAGGCCGTGACGTTGGCCGACCAAGCCACCGCCGCCGGCGACTCCGCCAAGGCCACCGAGTACAACAACGCCGCCGAGGCATTCGCGGCCCAGCTGGTGACGGCCGAGCAGGGCGTCGAAGACCTCAAGACGTTGCACGATCAGGCGCTAAGCGCGGCGGCTCAGGCCAAGAAGGCCGTCGAACAAAACGCGATGGTGCTGCAGCGGAGGATCGCGGAACGCACCAAGCTGCTCAGCCAGCTCGAACAGGCGAAGATGCAGGAGCAGGTCAGCGCATCGCTGCGGTCGATGAGCGAGATTGCGGCGCCCGGTACCACCCCGAGCCTCGACGAAGTGCGCGAGAAGATCGAACGTAGGTACGCGAACGCGCTCGGTTCGGCCGAACTCGCGCAGAGTTCGGTGCAGGGCCGCATGATCGAGGTCGAGCAGGCCGGCATAGAGATGGCAGGTCATTCCCGGCTGGAGCAGATCCGCGCATCCATGCGTGGCGAAGCTCTGCCGACGGGCGGAACACCTGCTGCTTCGGGAGCCGCCCCTGCCACTCCCGCGCCCGCCAAGACCACCGATGGGCAAGTTGCCGAGAAACCCCTCGGTCAGTCCTGAAAAGCGACGGTCCAAAGATGGCGGTGAAGGCGACCCAGCTCGGGTCATGGCGCGCGTTGTTGCAGTGGGGGTTGGACAGCGCCGCCGATCTTTCCGACTTGGTGGCCCAGAAGATCGGCGCGACCGCGGATCCACGTGCACGGCTGCTGCGCCGCCGCCGACGCGCGCTGCGGTGGGGCCTGATATTCAGTGCCGGGTGTGTGTTTTGGGCGGTGGTGACGGCGCTGCTGGCGGCTTGGGGCTGGTTCGCGTTGCTGCTGGAGATCACCGGCTTCATCGCGGTCGTCCAGGTCATTCCGGCGACGTTGTTGCTGCTTCGCTACCGCTGGCTGCGTTCGGAGCCGCTGCCTGCGCCCCGGCCCGCCAGGGTCCGTCGGCTCCCGCCACTTGGCTCAGCCGCGCGACCCGCGATGTCCGCGCTGGGGGCTTCCGAACGGGGCTTCTTCTCGCTGTTGGGCGTCATCGAACGCGGCGCTATGTTGCCGACCGACGAAATCCGTGACCTGACGGACGCAGCCAACAAGACCTCGGCGGCAATGGCGGCAACCGCTGCCCAGGTGGTGTCGATGGAGCGGGCCGCGCACTACTCCGAATCATCGCGGCCGTACCTGGTGCCCAGCATCAACGCGTTTACTGCGCAGTTGAGCGCCGGTGTCCGCCAGTACAACGAAATGGTCACCGCCGCAGCGCAATTGGTTTCTTCGGCGAACGGTAACGCTGGAGGTGCGTTAGCCGGGTCGCAAGAGCGCTACCGCGAGGAACTGGTCGACGCCACTGATCGTCTGCTCGGTTGGGCGCAGGCCTTCGACGAACTCGGCGGGTTGCAGCGGCGCTAGCTCTTGGTGTCCGGGCTTCGCGGCGGGGCCGCGTCCGGTCGCGGCCCGTAGCGTTCGATGTAGGCCTGGTGGATGTGGGCGTCGCGCTTGCGGGCAAGCTCGTCGACCAGGTCGGGATCCAGCCCGTGCACCTGGAGCATGTGACGGCGCCATACCTTATTGAGCGCGTGCGAGAAATACACGAACGGAATGAGTATCGGCAGCGTCATGGTCAGGTGGACGTCCAGCGTCGTCGGGATGAACCAGAACGGAGTGAGCACCAGCACCGCCGGCACCGCGACTCGCATCATCATCCGGGCTGCAGCGCCCTTGCCGGCCAGGTCGTTACGCACCCAATCCCGCATCGAGTCGGGCAGCCGACCCCCGTAGCAGTAGCGAATGTACTGAAGGGCGTTCGGCTTCGTCCGGACCGTGTTGCTACTCATCGGCCTAAAGCGTTGCCTTCAGTGACGGCACCGCCAGCGCCGCCAAACCGCGTACAAATCCCTTGAACATGTCGTACACGTCAACGTAGTCGCGCCACAAAATAATCCGCCCGTTGCGGACCTCGAAGATCCCGCAAGCCCAGAACTGGACCCGCAGCGGTCCGAAGATCAATGCGTCGGTCCGTTCGGTGAGCACCGCGGCGCCGTCGGCGGCAACGCGGTGGATCTTCACCTCGAACCTCATGCGGCCTTCCATGCGGCGCAGCAGCTTCATTGTTCGGCGGCCACCCCGGATCCTTGACAGCCCGACGTTCTCGTAGACCAGATCGTCGTCCAATGCCGCGTCTGCGGTCTCGAAGTCTTCCTCCTGCAGGGCATTCAGGAAACCCTCGACTGTGCGAATGTTCTCAACGGTCGTCTCAGCCAGCTCGGTCATGGTCGCCAGCGTACGGCTCGGGCGCTGTGGCAGGGTAGGGCCGATGCGAGTCGCTGTGGTCGCCGGGCCGGATCCCGGGCATTCGTTTCCGGCGATCGCGCTGTGCCAACGTTTCTGCGAAGCCGGCGACGAGCCCACCCTGTTCACCGGGGTCGAATGGCTCGACGCCGCGCGCGTCGCAGGCATTGACGCCGTCGAGCTCGACGGGCTCGCGGCCATAGACGACGATGTCGACGCCGGGGCCAGGATCCACCGGCGTGCCGCACAGATGGCCGTGCTCAACATGGCGGCGCTGCGCGACCTGGCGCCCGAGTTGGTGGTATCCGACGTCATCACCGCGTGCGGCGGCATGGCTGCCGAGCTGCTGGGGATCCCGTGGATCGAACTCAACCCCCATCCGTTGTACCTGCCGTCCAAGGGATTGCCGCCGATAGGCAGCGGACTGGCGCCGGGTACCGGCATCCGCGGTCGGCTGCGGGACACCATGATGCGGGCGCTCACAGCGCGGTCCTGGCGTGCGGGGCTGCGGCAGCGCGCGACCGTGCGGGCCGAGATCGGATTGCCGGCCCGCGACCCCGGGCCGCTGCGGCGGCTGATCGCCACGCTGCCCGCGCTGGAGGTTCCTCGTCCCGACTGGCCGGCGGAGGCCGTCGTGGTTGGCCCGTTGCACTTCGAGCCGACCGACCAGGTGCTGGAGGTTCCCCCGGGCTCCGGGCCGGTGGTGGTGGTCGCGCCGTCGACCGCATTGACCGGGACCGCCGGTTTGGCGGAAGTCGCGCTGGGATGCCTGACGCCGGGAGACACGGTGCCGGCGGGATCGCGCTTGGTGGTGTCGCGGCTGAGCGGAGCGGATCTGACGGTGCCGCCGTGGGCGGTGGTCGGGCTGGGACGCCAGGCCGAGCTGTTGACGCATGCCGATCTGGTGATCTGCGGCGGTGGTCACGGAATGGTCGCCAAGACGCTGCTGGCCGGGGTGCCGCTGGTTGTGGTTCCCGGCGGCGGGGATCAGTGGGAGATCGCCAATCGGGTGGTACGCCAGGGGAGCGCGCGGCTGATTCGGCCGTTGACCGCCGACGCGCTGGTGGCCGCGGTGAACGAGGTGTTGTCGTGCCCCAGCTACCGCGAGGCCGCCCAAAAAGCCGCCAGCATCGCCGGGGTCGCCGACCCGGTACAGGTTTGCCACGAAGCGCTGGCGTTGGCCGGGTAACCGGCTGGGTATGTTGGCTGGCGTGCGGCTGACCGAGTTCAACGAACGGGTTGTTCTGCGGTTCGGCGCGGCCTACGGCGCATCGGTGTTGGTAGATCACGTGCTGACCGGCTTCGACGGCCGTACCGCCGCCCAGGCGATCGAGGACGGTGTCGAGCCCCGCGATGTCTGGCGGGCGTTGTGCTTCGACTTCGATGTGCCGCGTGACCAGTGGTGAGGTTGCTTTCGGATTGAGTGTGCGTCCAGGGCGGTAGATCGGGGGAAATCGCACCGTCAGCGCACTCGAGGCCCTCAGTGCACACTCGGCGGGTACTTACGGCGTGTCTACTTGAATCGAACAAGTGTTCGGCTACTGTGGTGAGCGTTCGGAGATGTCGACTTGTCGGTGGCCATCTCTAGTGTCACGGCCAACCGACCGATACCGGTCTCCGAACACACCGACCATAGGAGAGACACCATGACGCTAGCCCCCGACCGCGAGAAGGCTCTCGAACTGGCGATGGCCCAGATCGAAAAGAGCTACGGCAAAGGCTCGGTGATGCGTCTCGGCGACGAGATGCGTCAACCCATCTCGGTCATTCCGACCGGATCCATCGCACTGGACGTGGCCTTGGGCATCGGCGGCCTGCCGCGTGGCAGGGTCGTGGAGATCTACGGTCCGGAGTCCTCGGGTAAGACCACCGTCGCACTGCACGCGGTGGCTAATGCCCAGGCCGCCGGCGGCGTCGCGGCGTTCATCGACGCCGAGCACGCCCTGGACCCGGATTACGCCAAGAAGCTCGGCGTCGACACCGATTCCCTGCTGGTCAGTCAACCTGACACCGGTGAACAGGCGCTGGAGATCGCCGACATGCTGATCCGCTCCGGCGCGCTCGACATTGTGGTCATCGACTCGGTGGCGGCACTGGTGCCGCGCGCGGAACTCGAAGGCGAGATGGGGGACAGCCATGTCGGGCTGCAGGCCCGGCTGATGAGCCAGGCGCTACGGAAAATGACTGGCGCGCTCAACAATTCGGGAACCACAGCGATCTTCATCAACCAGCTCCGCGAGAAGATCGGGGTGATGTTCGGCAGTCCTGAAACCACGACGGGTGGAAAGGCTCTGAAGTTCTACGCGTCGGTGCGCATGGACGTGCGCCGGATCGAGACAATCAAGGACGGCACCAATGCGGTCGGCAACCGTACTCGGGTCAAGGTCGTCAAAAACAAGGTGTCGCCGCCGTTCAAGCAGGCCGAGTTCGACATCCTTTACGGCAAGGGCATCAGCAAGGAAGGCTCGCTGATCGACATGGGTGTGGACCAGGGCTTCGTTCGTAAGTCCGGGTCGTGGTTCACCTACGAGGGCGAACAGCTGGGGCAGGGCAAGGAGAACGCCCGCAACTTCCTGCTGGAAAACGCCGATGTGGCCAACGAGATCGAGAAGAAGATCA
>DATIOT010000483.1:0-2987 GCA_035472875.1 Mycobacterium sp. | reverse complement strand
TTTCTGCGGCGGAGACGGTCACGATTTCGGCGCCCACCAGGGAGAAGATCACCACCACGATGGCAGCAAAGACCGCCCCGACGCCTTTCGGGAAGAACCCGCCGTGCGACGTGAGGTTGGAAAAGTCCGTGTGATGGCCGGGCAGGAAACCGAGGACGAAAACCGTGCCGACGACGAGAAAGATCATGATGGTCGCGACTTTGATTCCGGCGAACCAGAATTCGAACTCTCCGAAGGATGTCACTGAGAATAAATTCGTCGCGGTCATCAGCAGCATCAGACACAGCGATAGCAGCCACAGCGGCGCATGGAACCAGTAGTTGAGGACTTTCCCGCCGGCGACCGCCTCGAACCCGACCACGATCACCCAGAAGTACCAATACAGCCAGGCAACCGAAAACCCTGCCCAGTCACCCAAGGCCTTTGTCGCGTAATCGGCGAACGACCCGGTCGACGGGTTCGCGGCCGCCATCTCGCCCAGCATCCGCATCACCAGAACGATCAGCAGACCGCACAGTGCGTACGTCAGGAACGCGGCGGGCCCGGTATCTCGGATCACCACACCAGAGCCGACGAACAATCCAGCGCCGATCACACCGCCGATGGCGATCATGCCGAGCTGCCGCTGCGACAGTCCTTGGCGCAGCTGCGAAGTGCTACCCATGGCTAGCCATATCGTGGGCCCTCCCGGCGTGCTCCGCCACCTAGTGCTGGTGATTAACCACAACACATCGGTAAGCGGGGCACCAACCGAAGGCATCGTCCACTACTGGTGAATTTTCCGGGCAGGCGCCAGCGTGACCGAGGGGGTGTCGGTCAGCTCAAAAGTGCAGGTCTTGATCGCGAATCAGCGCCGTGGCGAGCACGCTTATCACGGCCGTCGCAACCAGATATCCGCACGCCACCCACGGCGTCCCCCCGGCGGCCGCGATCAGCGCGGTAAGGATCATCGGGGTGACGCCGGAGGCGTAGATACCGGAGAACTGGTAGACGAACGACAAACCGGTGTAGCGGGTATTGGTCGGGTACAGCGCGGAGTACAGCGTGCCCTGCGCGCCGTAGAACAGCGCGTGCACCACACCAAACACCAGAACCATCGCCAGCCCGAACCAGACCAGGTTCCTGGTGCCGAACAAGGCGAACGCCGGAAAGGCCGCGACGCCGTAGCAGGCCACACCGGCCAGATACACCCGCCGCGCGCCGAACCGGTCGGTCAGTGCTCCCGAAATGGGCAGTAGCACCGCCATCAGCAGCGCGGCGATGGTCACCACGATCAGAACCGACACCCTGTGCATACCCAACGCGCCGGTGGCATAACTGATCGCGAAAACGCCCCAGGTGTTGAATGCCGATCCCTCGGCCCAGCGAGACAGCAGCCCGAGCACCGTGTTGCGCCTGGAACGAGGTTGGCGGACTATCTCCCGGATCGGCACGGTGGAACCGGTTTCGAGTTCGCGCAACTGGCGGAAGGCCGGTGTTTCTTCGACCCGCAACCGCACCACACTGCCGATCACCACCAGCACCAGGCTCAGCAGGAAGCCGATCCGCCAGCCGTACACCAGAAACCGACTCTGGCCCAACACAATCTGCAGGATCGCGAATATGCCGGTGCCCAACGCGAGGCCGAGCGCCAAGCCGATCTGCGGGATCGCGCCGAAACGGCCTCGCCGCTCTCCGGGACTGTGTTCCACGGCCAGCAGCACCGCGCCGGCCCACTCGCCGCCAAGCGCGAAACCCTGCAGCATGCGCAGCGCCAATAGCAGCACCGGCGCCCACGCCCCGATCTGCGCGGCGGTGGGCAAAACCCCGATCAACGCCGTCGCGCCGCCCATGATCAGCATCGTCAACGCCAGGCTGCGTTTCCGGCCGACCCGGTCGCCGATGTGGCCGAACACCAGGCCGCCGATCGGCCGCATGACGAACCCGACGGCGAACGTCGCAAACGCCAGCAGCGTGCCCACCAGGGAACTGGCGTCGGGAAAGAACACCTTGTTGAACACCAGACCGGCTGCGGTGGCGTACAGGAAGAAGTCGTACCACTCCACGGTGGTGCCCAAAAGACTTGCGGCAACGACGATGCGCAACCGCTGGCGCCGCTGCGCGTCAGATTCGTCGCGCCCTTCCGGCGCCGCTACGGCCGCGCCGGGCAACGTAGTCGCCATGCCGGTTAGTGCGCAGACGCGACCGCGAACGGCGTCGCCGATGCCGGTTGCGATTGACGGTTGGGGTGGTGCCACAGCCCTTTTCGCTCGAGCAGCGGCAGGACGCCCTCCCCGAACCAGTAGGCCTCTTCCAGGTGCGGATAGCCCGACAGGATGAAGTGGGTAATTCCCAGCTGCGAGTACTCGATCAGCCTTTCGGCGACCTCGGCGTGTGATCCAACCAGGGCGGTGCCCGCGCCGCCGCGGACCAGGCCTACTCCGGCCCACAGGTTGGGCGCGACCAAAAGTCGGCCGCTGCTGCCGCCGTGCAACTGCAGCATGCGGCGCTGCCCCTCCGATTCGCTGCGCGCCAGGCTGGCCTGCACCCGCTCAATATCCGCCGGATCGACGGCCGCCAACAGCCGGTCGGCTTCGGCCCACGCCTCCTCGGAGGTGGGGCGGCTGATCACGTGGATCCGCAAGCCAAACTGCAGAACCCGGCCGGCGTCGGCAGCCAGCCCACGAATCCAGTCCAATTTCTGGGCGACCGCCGCTCGCGGTTCACCCCAAGTGAGATAGACGTCGGAATACTTGGCCGCGACCGGCCCGGCGGATCCCGACGATCCGCCGAAGAACACCGCGGGTATCGGGTCGGGCGGGTTGTTCAGCTGCGCACCCTCGATGCGGATGTGGTCTCCGGCGAAGGTCACCGGCTCTTTCGATGTCCACAGTTGCCGCACCACATGCAAAAACTCGGCGGTACGGGCATACCGCGACTGTTTGTCCAGAAAGTCCCCGTAGGCCTGCTGTTCATGCGGTTCACCTCCGGTGACGACATTGAGCAGC
>DATIOT010000482.1:0-3087 GCA_035472875.1 Mycobacterium sp. | reverse complement strand
GACGAGGCACTGCGCGCCGACCTCAAGACCATGCAGCGGATGGTTGGGGTGGTCAAACAGCTCGCGCCGGGCGCCGATGTCCAAGGCGTGGTCGACGAGCTGATCGAGCGCACCGAGATGGAACTCGACTACCGGCTGGAGGCCGACAACCAGCGGGCATTCGCCAAGGCGTATGACGACCACCCGCACTTCGCGATTCCACACGTCGTGGCCAGCGCGCCCAAGGTGGTGATTCAGGAGTGGATCCAGGGCGTGCCGATGGCCGAAATAATTCGCCACGGAACCCCCGAGCAGCGCAACTTGATCGGCACACGCCTGCTTGAGCTCACCTTCGACGCGCCACGCCGGCTGCAGATGCTGCACGGCGACGCCCATCCGGGAAACTTCATGTTGATGCCCGACGGCCGGATGGGCGTCATCGACTTCGGCGCCGTTGCTTCCCTGCCCGGCGGCTTGCCGATCGAGCTCGGGATGACCATTCGGTTGGCCCGCGACAAAAACTATGACCTGTTGTTGCCGACGATGGAGAAGGCCGGCTTCATCCAGAAAGGCCAGCAGGTGTCGGTGCGCGACATCGATGAGATGCTGCGTGCGTACGTCGAGCCCATTGAGGTCGAGGTTTTCCACTACAGCCGTAAGTGGCTGCAGAGAATGACCGCCGTCGAGATGGACAGGTCGGTGTCGCAGATCAGGACCGCCCGGCAGATGGACCTACCGCCCAAGCTCGTGATCCCGGCGCGGGTGATCATGTCGGTGGCCGCAATTCTGTGCCAGCTGGATGCCCATGTGCCGATCAAGGCGCTGTCGGAAGAACTGGTTCCCGGTTTCGCCGAGCCCGACACCGCCGTTATCTAATACCGCCTACGCGGCGACAACGTCTTTGCGGGGACGTCCGCGCGGACGTTTGTAACTGACGACCGAGCCTCGCTCGAAGATCTCGCCGCCCCATACACCCCAGGGTTCGGCCCGTTCCAGCGCCGCGGCCAGGCACTGGCGCCGGATCGGGCAGCTCGCGCAGAGCGTCTTGGCGCGCTCCAGGTCGGCTGGAGTCTCAGCAAACCACAGGTCGGGATCACCGACATGACACGGCAGCACTGGCTGCGTCTGTCTGGGGACTGTCAGTGCCGACATGTCCTGTCACCTGCTTCCTGGTCTGGTGGCTGTCCTTCTTCAGTGATCCGGACCAGGTTGCGGGCTGCCGACCCTATAACTGTGGCCACGGATCCTTGTGACTTCGGGTCCGTGGCCATTTGGCGAAAATCGGGCTGCTTACGTAGCGCTTACGTATGGCCCCGATCCACGGACACGTCAGTCGCAGCGGCGGCGGCGGCGCGATGCTTAACCGCGGCCGCCGGCGCGGCGGTGTGGGCGGCATGGGAGGTCCCCGCGCTCAGCACCGCGCCGGCCACGCCTACACCAAACGTGTTGTTGATCATCGTGGCCACCTCCTCTCCCCTGCGCGCATGCCAGCCTTCAGCCAGCAGCAGAATGCGGTTTCGAGAGTAAATGGTAGCGGCCGGTGGTGACAACCGATTTTCTGACCTGCACGTTTGCCGTCAGACCCGGGTCGGCGCGCAGGCACGGCCGCGAACCAACCGCAGCACGTCTGGCCCGTACTGCTCGAGCTTGCGTGAGCCGATGCCCGGGATCGCGATCAGGGCCGCATCGTCGCCGGGCAGCAGCTCGGCGATCGCGATCAGCGTGTTGTCGGTGAAGACGACATACGCGGGCACTTTCTGTTCCCTGGCGATGTTCAGGCGCCAGTCCTTGAGTTGCAGCAACAATTCCTCGTCGATGTCGGCGGCACATGTCTCACAGCGCCGCAACATGACGGCTGTCGGGGTGGTCAGGTCGTTGTTGCAGATCCGGCAGCGGGTTGGGACGCCTCGGTTGCGCCGGGATCTGCTTGGCGCCGGATCGGAACGCGCCTGTGGCGCGATTCCATTGAGAAACCGCGACGGCTTGCGGCTCTGGCGTCCGCCCGGGCTTCGCGAAAGCGCCCAGCTGAGTGCCAAATGCACGCGGGCCCTGGTGATTCCGACGTAGAGCAGTCGACGCTCTTCCTCGACCGGCTCGCTCTCGGCACCGTGCGCCAACGCGTGCGAAATGGGTAGCGTGCCGTCGGCCAATCCGACCAGGAACACTGCATCCCATTCCAGTCCCTTGGCGGCGTGCAGCGAAGCCAGCGTAACTCCTTGCACCACCGGTGGGTGCCGCGCGTCGGCCCGCATCCGCAGCTCGGCCAGCAGGCCCGGAAGGTCCAGCTGCGGACGCTGCGCCACTTCGTCGTCCACCAACTCGGCCAGTGCGGTCAAGGCCTCCCAGCGATCCCTGGCGCGGGTGCCAACCGGTGGCTCGGCCGTCAGCCCAAGCGGTTCCAGGGTTGCGCGCACAACATCCGGCAATGGGCCGTCGGCGCCACGCTCGGCTGCGCGCTGTAGCACCAGCAGCGCCTGCTTGATCTCCTGACGGTTGAAAAACCCCTCGCCACCGCGAACCTGATAGGCGATACCGGCTTCGGTCAGTGCTTCCTCGTAGACCTCGGACTGCGCGTTGACCCGGTAGAGCACCGCGATTTCAGATGGCGCAGTGCCGGATTCGATCAGCCTGGCGATCGACGCCGCGACCGCGGTGGCCTCGGCCGTTTCGTCGGGATGTTCATGAAACGACGGGACCGGGCCCGGCTGACGCTGGCCGGACAACTGAAGCTTGCTGCCCGCGACCCGGCCACGGGCCGCGGCGATGACCTGGTTGGCCAGCGACACCACCTGCGGAGTGGACCGGTAGTCGCGCTCCAGGCGCACCACCGTGGCGTCCGGAAACCGCCGCGAGAAGTCAAGTAGGAAGCGAGGTGAGGCCCCAGTGAACGAGTAGATGGTCTGGTTGGCATCGCCGACGACAGTCAGGTCGTCTCGGTCGCCCAACCACGCCGAAAGCACCCGCTGTTGCAGCGGGGTGACGTCCTGGTACTCGTCGACGACAAAACAGCGGTAGCGATCCCGGAACTCCTCTGCCACCGCGACGTCGTTTTCGATCGCGGCCGCGGTGTGCAGCAGCAGGTCATCGAAGTCGAGCAGCGTCACCATT
>DATIOT010000481.1:0-1678 GCA_035472875.1 Mycobacterium sp. | reverse complement strand
GACCGACGGGCCCGGTGCCCACCGCTCCAGGGGTGACCGACCACGAGACGATGTTTCCCCCGCCTGAGGGCACGGCGTAGCTGGCTCCGGTGGAGCTGATCTGCACCATGTCGTAGTAGGCGGGACAGGGCGCTGGTGCCGGCGCGACCGAACCGATCGTGGTGTCGGCCAGCGCGGCGGTCGGGAGCATTACCGTCGCGGCGACGGCAAGCGCACCGATGACTCCCGCCCGGGCGGATAGACGGATGATGCCGACTCGGGACGCCCCCATGGTCGTGACTCCTCGGGGTGCCGCCGAATGTAAGGATCGAATGATCGCGGGACCCCTGCCTGCTCAAGCGAATTCACGGCGTCAACCTTGCGAATTCACGGGGAGTTGGAGGCAGAAGGGCGGCCATTCACGCGAAATGCGGTCAAGAGTCTCGTGAAAGATCCGGGAGCCGCACCTCGCGGCTCCCGGTGTCAGGTTTCGCCGGCTACCTGTCGCCGCCTGATGAGACGACCGAGCTCACGCAATCGCCCTGGTTCCCGAACTGCTGGCCGTTGCCGTCGAGGAGGCTCTGCCAGCCGCCGTCCTTGCAGTCGTCCTTGGTTGGCGGTGGAGGAGGAGGCGGGGGCGGTGGAGGAGGAGGCGGCGGCGCGGCCGGCGCCACGTTCGCAGAAACGTTCAGCAGGAAGTTTGTGGTCTGTGTCAGCGCCGCCGTGTACGGCAGCGTCGGCGCCAAGACGTTGCGGACCCAGCCGTAGGTGTCGCCGGCATTCGGGGTTGACTCACCGCAGCTGAAGCTGCCATCGACACGCAAGCCGATCAGGTCGCCGGCTTGAACCGGGATGGGATTCGCGAGATTGAAGGGTGGAACCGCGGTGGCGAGATCGACCAGCGGACTCACCGCCACGAGGTCGTAGCTGCCGGCTACGGACGATGACCGCCAAACCTCCAGGCCGACAGGCCCGGTGCCCACCGCTCCCGGCTGCACGGTCCAGGAGGTGATGTTTCCTCCGCCCGCGGGCACGGCGTAGCTCGCGGCGGTCGAGCCGATCTGGACGGTGTCATAGCCGGCCGGGCACGGTTGCGGTGCGGTCGAGATCGACCCGATCGCGGTGTCGGCCAGCGTGTTGGTCGGAAGGATGACCGTCGCCGCGACGGCCAGCATCCCGATCACCCCCGCTCTGGAGGAACGACGAATCATTGCGACTCGGGACGCGCCCATAGTCGTGACTCCTCGGGGCGCCGCCGGATGCGCGGATCGAATGGATCGCGGGACCCCTGCTTGCTAAAGCGAATTCGGCAAGCCAACCTTGCGGGAGCAGAATTCGCGCACAGATGTTCCGAAGTGGATTCGGCCGGCGATTCGGGGTCATGGGGCAGGCTCTCCGCACCGCCCTGGCCCTGCGACGGCCATCGTCCGGCGCCGCCTATGCGCCCCGAAAGGGGACCCACCCGCGACCTTACGTGCGTCCGTTGTGGCTCGATCCGCCGAACGAGCTGGGCGTGGCTGCAGCGACTCGTGCTGTTCTTGTTTCAACAGAGCGGCTGGTCATCGCGCTTGTGGATTGCGTCGCCTACTCCACCGGCTTCGAGTTCGCTGTTGCGATTCGGAGCCGCGACCTCAGGCAGAAGCTGCCGTATCCGATACGAGTGTCGGACCGGGATGAGGGTGAGCTCGAAATCACCGTG
>DATIOT010000480.1:0-2640 GCA_035472875.1 Mycobacterium sp. | reverse complement strand
GAAAGGCGGTTGGGTGGTCCCTGACCGATCACCTCGATAACGATCGACACAGACCGGGTCGCGACAGTGCCGTCACCAAGTGCGACAAGTTTGGCGAGCCAACCGAGCACGACCTGAATGGCAGCCGCGTGTGCACGGACTGCTTACTCGCAGCCAACAAGGAGATACCAGAATTGACCGACACCACCTCTGGACCTGGAGCGCCGCATCACGGCCGCCGACTGGCATGACGTCCCACCCGGCTTCCACGCCATCGAGGTCGCCGAAGACTTCGAGCCCTTCCGCACGCTGGGCCACAAGCTGTTTAAAAGAGGCGCCGGTCGGCCGCGTTCAGATTTCGGTGCAGCGTGGGCAGGTTCCGTAGAAGTCGATCTGGTGGGCGACGTCGATGTAGCGGTGTTGCTCGGCGAGTTGGCTTGTGAGGTGTTCGATTTCGCCGGCGGTGAAGCCGATCGCGCGCCCGCACTGTCGGCACAGTAGGTAGTGGCGGTGCTCGGGTGTGGTGCGCAGCCGGTAAAGCATCTCACCGTCTTCGGCGCGCTGGGTTTCGGTGATTTTCATGTCGGCGAATGCGCGCAAGATCCGGTACACGGTCACCAGCCCGATCCGGATTCCGTGGCGTTGACGGAGATCGAGATGGAGTTGTTGGGCACCACGGAAGCGGTCGCTGCGATGCAGCAGGTCGAGCACCGCTCGTTGCTGGGCGGTCGTTCGGGTTTGGCGTAGCACCGTCGGCGCGGGCATCGTTGCGCTCCTAGGCTTTCCTGCGATATGGCGCCGCCAACGCAAGACGTGGCCGGTGGCCTCGGGCGCTTATCACGGCGGCGATCAGGTAGATCGTGGCGGCGGCGCTCATGATGGTGAAGGTGGCCGGCGCCGCCGGAACGGCGTAGGCGATGGTGACGCCAATCCAGATCGCGGCCGTGGCCAAGACCGCGGACAGCCAGAACCCGTGCCAGGGCCGGGTCGTCAGCCGCGCGGCGGCGGCGGCCGGCGCGGCGAGCAGACCGAGCACGACAAGCGCGCCGATGATCTGGGTAGCCTCGGCGACGGTAGCGCCGACAACCGCCAGGAAAAGCGAACTCAACAGCCGGGTCGGAACGCCGGCGGCCTGGGCGACGTCCGGATCGATGGTGGCAAACAGCAGCGGTCGGGCGATCACGATCAGCACGATGCCCAATCCGGCGGCGACGGCCACCGCCACGGTGCGCGCCTGGTCATTGATCCCAAAAATGCTGCCGAACAAGACATTAACGTTGGCTGTGCCGTTCTTGCCGCTGCCGTGGGTGGTGTAGTAGGTCAAGAAGAGCGCGCCCAACCCGAGTATCCAGGAGAAAAACGAGCCGATCGCCACGTCGTCGGCGCCGCGGCGGTTGATCACGCCCAGCGCGACTCCGGCCATGATGGTGGCGGCGAACAACCCGACGCGGGGGTCGAGCCCGGCCACCAGCACTGCCATGGCGCCGGTGTAGGCGATGTGTCCTTGTGCGTCGCCGGCGAATACCTGGCCGCGCAGCACGAGGAAGTAGCCGACCAGCCCGCACACCACCGCCACCGCGGTCCCGGCAACCAGCCCGTGGGTGATGAAGGGGTGGCCCAGCATGTTCGGGAAACCGGTCAGCGGCCCCGACGCGCTGGTGCGCCCATCGATGATCGTCATGTCGCCACCGCGGGGCGAGCGGGGGAGTGCCGTCGGTCGATCCACCGGAGGGTCCGCTCGACGCTCGCGCGGTAGCCGGCGGCCAGCAGATAGATGCCGAACGCGAAACTGCTCACCCAGAACCCGATCGGATACGGCGAATAGAACGCGCAGCCGATGCCGACCCAGGTCACGGCGACCGCAATGAGGACAGAGATGGCAATGCCCATCGCGGGACGGGCGGTCAAGTGGAACGCGGCCGCGGGCGGGGCCACTAACAGCGCGAACACCAAGAGGCTGCCGGTGATCTGGCTGGCACCGGCTGCGGCGACGCCGAGCACCAGCAGGAACAGCGCGGCGACGAGTCGGGTCGGGACGCCGTTGGCGGCGGCGGCATCGGGGTCGATCGAGGCCCACAGCAGTGGCCGCCCGATCGCGGCCAGCACGATCAAGCACACCAGTGCGGCGATGAGCAGCACGTGAAGCTGCTGGGAGCTGACCCCGGCGATGGTGCCGAACAGCAGGCTGGTCAACCCCGATAGGAATCCGTGATACAGGCTGACGAACAGGAACCCCGTCGCCAGTGCGAGGGCTTGAATCGTGCCGATTCCGGCGGACTCCTCACTCAAGCCGCCCAGCCCGCCCGCCCGGGTCGGCGCCGGCAGCAGCGCGATCACCGCCGCGGCCCCGATGCAGGCCGCGAAGTAGCCGTAGCCGGTCGCCACGCCGAGCCAGGCCGCCGCGGCGGCGCCGGGGAAACCGACGACGGCCAGGGTGTGCCCGGCGAAGCTTTCCTTGCGCAGCACCATCACCCAGCCGACAACACCGGCGACGACGGCGACGACGGTGCCGGCGCGCAACGCGGTGACCATGAACGGGTAGGCCCACACCTGCTGCACATCGGTGATTAGATTCCAGGTCAGCCGCGGATTCATCCACGCGCTCCAGCGGTGTGCGGGGGAGGATCGTCGGGTTGGCCGACGACGAACAGATGCCCGGCC
>DATIOT010000479.1:0-2053 GCA_035472875.1 Mycobacterium sp. | reverse complement strand
ATCGGCCATTCAGGGCGACACCAAAGACTGGTCGTCCACCGCCATCTTCATTACCTGGGATGACTGTGGTTGCTTCTCTGACCACGTACCTCCTCCTAGGAGACCTCTGAAGAAAGGGCCTTGCTGAGGGTGGCGGCCATGGCGGGTGTCTTGTGGACGGCGTTGTTGTTGTGACAGCTGTGGCTGGTGAAGGTTGTTTTCGAGGCCAGTTGACGCCGGGATGATGTCGCCGACGTCGATTTCGAAGCCGGTAACAGCGTTGTTGTGCTCCGGAGTGGTTCAGCCCGTCCCGGCCACCCAATTCCCGTCGACGAATCGCACGCCGAGGGTCGCAAGACGCGCGAAGTTGACCGCCGCGGCACGAGTCACGGCGTCGGTGGTGACACGTTGTCGTCCTCGGGTACGGGCTTTACGCCCGCCCCATGCGACGCGCGCGAAGTGGGCGATCTTGCGCTCGACTTTGGGCCGGGTCGAGCGGTAGGCCTCCTGCCATTCGGGATCGGCCTGCGCCGCCTTGTGCCGCTGAAGTAATGCTTCTTCGGGGTGCACGGTGACGGTGCGGCCCGACGCCGAGATGGTGCACCGGTCGCGCAGCGGGCACGTCGTGCAACGCTGGCCGAAGTCGGCGATCCCGCCACCATCAGCCGAGAACCGGATGGGCGCCGTCTGACCGGCAGGACAGCCGACCGTGTTGTGCTCCAGGTCGATGTCGAAATCATCTTTGCCGAACCGGCCGTCGCGTCCCCGGGCTGGCGGCACCTTGGCCTTGACGTCGTCAAACCCTTCGCCGTGGAGATGGGCCAGGGTGTCAGCGCCGGCGTAGGCCGAGTCGCCCATCACCGTCGGTTTGTGCTCGTGCCCGGCGACCGGGGCCAACAAGTCGTCCACGGCGGTGGCGTCATGCGCGTTCGCAGGGGTGACGACCACCTCGTCGATCAGCTCGGAATCGGGGTCGACCGACAGGTGCGCCTTGTAGCCGTCGAAACGACGGTCGTGGCTCTTGTGCCCGTGGCGAGCCTCAGGGTCAACCGTGGAGATGACCCGGTCGGCGGCCACCCGACGGGCGATGCGGAACACCCCGTCATCGCCGCACTCGACGTCTTGGCCGGCCACGAGCGCCAACAACTCGGCTGCGTCGCGGGCCGGTCCATCGAGCACGCAACCATCGAGCACGGCCAGCGCGGCCAACGCGTCGCGGACCAACGCGTCGATGAGCTGCTCGCGGGCTTCGGCATCATCCCAGTCGCACGGCGGTTTGCCGACCGACACATAGTCGTCGTCGCGCCGCAACGCCAGACGCACCCGCGCCCCCAACGACCTGCCCTGCAACACCCGCAGCACCTTGCGGATCGCCGAGCGCAACTGGGTCACCGTGTCCTGGGTGGACACCGCGTCATACACCGGCGTCGAATCCAGCACCCGCACCCGTGTCTTGAGATGGCCCGCCTCACGGGCCACCACCTTGGTGTCCTCAAACAACCGCTTCGGTCGCGCCGAAGCCCGCAGCCGGTTGCGCTGACCGACCAGCACCGTCGGGTGGAAGGCCCGATAGCCGGCGTCCACCCCGGCCGCCGCCTGCCAGCGCAGATCGCACTCGAGCCGATCACACGCCTCGCCATCCGACAGCCCCTCATGGGCCTGCAGCACCATCACCGTGGCCAACACCCGGGCGGGAACCGTCGGCCGCCCCAGCCGGGAATCCTTGTACAAGTCGGAGAAATAGTCGTCCGGGAACATCAGGTCGCCCTCATCGGCGAGCAACCGGTAAATCCCCCGCAACCGATCGCCCAACAACTCACGAGGATTCTCGAACCGCTGCCCCACCACACCCGCACCCAACGCCATAACCAGAGTCTGTTTTCGCGACACCCCTCATTGGTGGATCCCAGGCGACTACTTCAGAGGTCTCCTAGGTGACGCGCGGGATTCGTCCAAGGGGCCGGTTGCGGGCCGAGACTGCTGCAGAGGGTGCTGCGCTTCCAGACCTTCCTGGCTATGTGTAGTTCTCCGGTCGTTGGCCTGGCGGAGTTGGCTTTCCGGGCCGGGTACGCCG
>DATIOT010000478.1:0-10023 GCA_035472875.1 Mycobacterium sp. | reverse complement strand
CGGACGGCAGGCAGTCCGAGCCTTCTACGAAGAGACGATCATGAAAGGTGGCCAGTGGTTCCTTGAGTTAGATATGGACCGAATCGTCGTTGATGACGACACGATCGTCGCCGAAGGCTATTTGCGTTCCCTCTACTACGGTGCTGACGCGGCGCCGAGAGGCTTTCCCGTTGATGATCAAGATGGCTTCTATCTTCTGACCCTACGCATGCTGACCGTCTGGCCATTCGATGCCGAGGGCTTCATCACCGGCGAGGAAACCTACAGCGCCGTTACGACGCCCGACTTCTTCAAGAAGATCGAAACATCCGAGGTACCGCAGGAGTTCCGCGACTTCATCGGCGCGCGCTGAAAGTGCGAATCAAGGCCGCTTTGATGTCTCGGAATAGACGAGATATGAGGGTCTGATATCTCGGGATTGGCGCCCAGCCAGTGTCGTCGAATGCGTTTGACCTAGCCCCGTTGCTCTTCGCTTTAGCATCGCCATCGACGACCGAGCTTCTATCGTGTCCGTCATGGACAAAGTCCCGCCCTTCGGGAACGACGGCTGCCCGGAGCTCGTCAGCCGCCGCCGGGTTCTCCGGCTAGTCGGTGGAGCTGGCGTGGCGGCCATCGTGGGCGGGTGCTCGACATCTGTCACCGAGTCCGCGATCCTCGCCAGTCCCAGCCCCACAGGCCCGGCTGCAACGGCCGGGCCCGATGCGACCCCGACAGCAGGCCCGCCGCCCGAGCGGATAGCCGCGCCCACACCCGCGAGCGCAGCTTCGGCCGTCCTGTTGTGCCGGGATGCCTGGGGCGCCCGTCCCCCCCGCGCCGGCGGCAGGCCGCACACCATCACCCGCATGACCCTCCACCACACAGCCGTGGTCCTCGGCGACAATCGCAACAGCCCCGCTCGGCTCCGCCAACACCAGCACTACCACCAGGACCAGCTCGGCTGGATCGATATCGCCTATCACGTCAGCGTCGACCGCAACGGCAACATCTTCGAGCTGCGGACACCTCAGCTCGCCGGCGACACCGCCACGAACTACGACCCTGCCGGCCACTTCCTCGTTGTTTGCGAAGGAGATTTCGACCAAGAAGCGGTCACGGAAGCCCAACTCCAGGGAGCCGCCTTCGCATTCGCCTGGGCCGCCCAAACTTTCGGCATCGCCAGCGACACCCTGGCCGGCCACAGGGACGTCGCCCCGGGAACCGCCTGCCCAGGAGCGAACCTCTTTGCCCATGTCTCCTCAGGAGACCTCAAGCACCGCATCGACGACCTCCTGGCCGCCGGCACCGTGAACCTCCAGCGCGTCTGTGGTCCCGACGCGGCCGCAACCGTCGCGGCCATCGAGGCTGGCCACTAAGCGGGTGAAAGCTATCGGCAGCGGAGTTCGTCGGAGCCGCGAACCTCTGGGGGCCTTGTCATTTCACGCAGGGAATGTCATCGGCGGTCATGCGCGTGAGGTTGGCAGGTGTCGGTTCTTGCATGCCGGTGCCGGTGGCCGGCACCGTGGTGACGGGCGCCGCGGTGGTTGTGGCCGGCGATGCCGACGTGTGATTGAGGTTGTCAAACCTGGAGAAATCAGTCCCGACGGTCAGTCGCACCGTGTTGCGGGCGACGCTGTCGGATGCGGTGGCACTTATGCCTAATTCATCGGCGAGCTCGGTGGCAGCTGCCTTCGCGCCGGGTCCGTACGCGATGGTGCTTGTCTGGTTGGCGGCGTCGGCGGTGCTGACCTTCCCCTCGGTAAAGCGCCCTGTCGCTAAGGACATTTCGAGGTCCTCGGCCGCGCCTTGCCTGCCCGAGGCATTGACCACGTCGAGCGCGACACGGCCTGGGGTCAGCGCTGCGCCGTCGTCTGTTTGCGCTGCCGCACTGGTGCGGCTTGTCGAGGCTGCTACGGGCGAATCGGCGGCCACCAGGCTGTGCACGACGGAGCGGATGGTGGATACGTCGATGAAATTGACATCTTCACCGTTCGAGATTTCGCCGAAACTGGCGACCGGCAGCGTGTATAGCACGACCGGTCTGTTGGGGAACGCCGACGCGTTACGCACGAAGTCTTCCAGGTCGAAACCAGCGTCAACGGCGACGTTTTGCTTGGCGACGTCCAGCAGGGCGCGCAGCCGCGCAGGGGTCGACAACGCCTCGCTGCGGCGCAGCGCACGGACCACCGAGGCGATGAAGGCCTGTTGGCGGCGCGTTCGATCAAGGTCGGTGAACACCGCATCGTTGGCGTCGCGGCGTTGCCGAACGAACGCCATCGCCTGGGCTGCACTGATCTGCTGGATGCCGCGATGAAAGTCCGCGCCCGAGTAGTAGCGGTCCGCGGTGTCCTCGTTTAGGCACACAGTGATGGGTTCGACCACCCGGGCGATCTGAAAGAACCCAACCAGGGTGATCTCGATGAAGTGGTCGATTGGGATTTGCAACAGACGCCTGACCGTGCTGATCTCGGCCTTGCGGCCCGCCTCACGCGCCGCCTGTTCTTTCGCCGTGGAGTCTTGCCCTTCAGGCGAGGCTGGATCGGATTGCAGGCTGGCGGAGCCGCGGCGGTCCATAACGTGCTGGTAGGCAAGGCTGTAGGCTTCCTTGATCTTGCCGCGGCAATCCGACGTCGGGCATCCGGCCAGATCGACATAGTCGTCGCGGGGGATTGAGATCGCCGTCGCCGGGGTGTCCCCAGCGGGCAGGTGCAGCACGATGAGCGCGTCCGCGTCGCCGTCGCCGGAATCTTCACCGCCTGCATGCAGCGCGTCATAGATGGCTGGCGGAAGGGGCCGGCCTCTTTGGTCGCGACGGCTATCCAGCCCCATGATCAGGATGTTTTGATCACTTCCGGTCGATGTGGGTTCACCGGCCAACGCGTCAGAAGTGGTGATGCCAGCCGATGCAGCGCGGTAGGCGATCCACCCAATGCCGGTGACGACAACGACAACCGCTGATACCAGCGCGGCGAGCACCCTGGCGCCGGCCGCAATCAAGTGATTGCGGTGCAGGCGATGCCGGGGCCCGCCCGTCGGTGAACGTGCTTCTACATGGCCTGAGGGGCCCGCTCGATGTGTCATGACAGAAGTGAGAATAGCCAGGTCGCCGGGCTTCTAACCAGCGTCTGCCGAGGTGGAGGGGCCGGTCCGGATCAGCGGGGCGAAGGCGCGATGCCAGGGGTATATCGCGTGGGCCGAGGCGATGAAACCTGACGGCGGTCCGGCGGGCGGACGAAGACGGCGTCCTGGTTGGCCGTCCCGACAGCGGCTGTGGCCGAGGGTGCCAAAGCCAGCCCTGTAGCACCGGCATTACAGGCGATCCAGCCGACCTGCGGAATCCTTGGAATCAGCCACGGCCTGCGCGGACTGCTGGGTCAAGGCACGACATCCCTCCTCCGGCGCTTAGGATCCCTATATGAGAAGGGCTTTCGTCGTTACATTCGCGGTCGGGTTGATCGTCGCATTGTTCGGTCTGATCTGGGCGCTCCAGGGATTCGGAGTGCTTGGTGGTAGCCCGATGAGCAACACCACGACCTGGTCCATCATTGGTCCGATCACAGTGCTGATCGGCATCGTGATTGCGGTACTCAGTTGGCGGAAACTCTCGTCGAAATAGTGCTTCAGGTCTCCGCCACGGTGAAGTCCACCGTGTGCCAGCCGGTGGCACCGTCCGGGACGGTACCAACCTGATCTGGAGTTTGGGCAGCTCCGGTGTTGTCGGTGGCGCGCACGGTGATCGTGTGTGGCCCAAGGCTTTTCGCCTGCCACGGGAAGCTCCACAACCGCCACGTCTCGTTGGAATAGTTCGCGCCCAGTTCGGCGGGCTGCCACACGCCACTATCGATGCGGACCTCCACGAGCCGCACGCCACGATTCTGTGCCCACGCGACACCGCCAAACACCACGGGCCCCATCGGGACCTTCTGACCACCTTTCGGCACGTCGATCCGCGACTCGGTCTTGATGGGTCCACGCGGCGCCCAGCCCTGCCGCGTCCAGTACGCCTCTGTTCTGTCGAAGCGGGTCAGCTCCATCTCGACGACCCACTTGGTGGCCGACACGTACCCGTAGAGCCCAGGTACTACCAGCCGGGCCGGGTAGCCATGCTCGATCGGCAGCGGCTGACCGTTGAGGCCGACCGCCAGGAGGGCGTCGCGGCCATCGGTGAGCGCCTCCACTGGCGTGCCGACAGTGAACCCGTCGATCGACGTCGAGAGCATCATATCGGCGTCCGCGTGCACACCGGCCACCGCCAGCAGATCAGCCACCCGGTAGCCCGTCCAGACGCCCGTCGAAATCAGTCTGCCTCCAACGGGATTCGACACGCAGGTTAACGTCGTCACCATTTCGACGACGTCGAAGTCGCCCAGGTTGTCGAAGCTGTAGGTGGCTTCGCGGTCCACCATGCCGTGGATGCGCAGCCGCCAGTCGCCGTGGCTGAGTTGGGGAACACTGAGTGCGGTATCCACCCGGTAAAAGTCGGCGCTGGCGGTGACAAAGCTCGGTAGCGCAACGCCGTTTGGTTGCACATCAGCAGGTATTGGTGGCGCCGATATGCGGGGTCGGGGAAGTGTGAAGCTGTTGCGGTCAGCGGCCACAGAATGCACCAACCGCGTGATGACCGCACCCACGACGCCACTGATTACTCCGAATCCGAGCAATCCGAACATGACAAACCTGCGCCTGCCGGCATCCGGCTGGTCGTGGTCGGCTCTGTCTTCCGGGTCTCCCAGGCCGGGCCAGAACCGACGGGTGAATAAGCGTAGGGCCGCCACGCCGCAGGCGGCGCCCACGACAGTGGGGATCGTGTCGAGTGCTGTCGCACCCTGCCGCGACAACACTGCGATGCATCCGAGGACGCCCGCCGCGGCGATCACGGCGCTGCCGAGCGGGCGGCGCTGAGTCTCGAGGGTCCCGGCGATTGCAGCGATCGTCGCGATCACCACGAGCACGACGACGGCAAGGAAGAGTTTGTCCTGAGAGCCCAGCGTCTGGATCGCCCACTCTTTGATGGGCCCCGGTGTCAGGTCGACGACCACCGAGCCGATCGCAGCACGCGCATCGGCCCGCGCACCGAACGGGATGCCCACCAGCTGCGCTACCCCGAGCGAGACGGACGCGGCGGCGACCCCGGCGATCATCCGCTCATTCGACGAGGCGACAGCCATCGGAGTTAGTGTACTCGCGTTCCCCTCAACGACCGCAAACACCTTGCCGTGCAGGCGAACCGGCGACATAGGCATGCTGCCGTCGACCCGCGGCGCGGTACTGGCGATCTAGCCTGCCGCTGCAATGCAACGAAGCCGACCCGGCGTTTCCTCGTCGGGTGCGGCGAGCCTGCCAATAGGGCTAGCCGCGGTGAACTCGGCCAGCTTGTCCGGCGGCACGCCGGCCACCTTGGCTGTCGCCGCGTTAGGGCAGATCGGTTCACCGTGCTAGCCGTTACGACCTTCGAGACGCCCAGACAGGGCCCTAGCCGCGTCGAATATGCCGGATAGGTTCGTATGTGTAGCGACGTGCATCGGCGGGTCCGTGCATAGACCCGGAGAACCTGATGGCAGTCATGCGGTCAAGACTGCTAAGAGATCTGACCCTCGGTACGGGCCAGAGGCCGCACCGGGACAGGAGTGGGTACCACGCCCGAGTGCGACGTGCTCGCGCACATTGGGGGCGGTTCACGCGAAATTTATTGGGTTCGAGAAACTTTCGTGGATCCCGATTGCTAACCCTGGGAGCACCATGACCGCTGAGCCGGGTATATCGCCTACCTCTGGCAGCTCGCTTGTCCAGCAACGGTTTTGGGAGGGCTGGATTCGCTATTGGTCGAGCTGCTGATGCCCAATTCCTTTATCTGCCAGCATATTTCAGAGCGTGCTGCCATCTAATTGGGGGCGGCAAAAGTGACACGGGGAAGGGCGGCACCATGGGCATCGACGATGAACGCGAGTACGACCACGACGCGCCGATCATGGACCCGGACGCCCACGACCGGCGTTTTGGTCGCCCCCCGCCGGCGTTCCTCGCCCGACTGCTCGAAACCGACATCGCCGACCGCGACGGCGACCCGCTCGTGTTCACCTCGGCACGCCGCGGCGGCTACCTGACGCTCGGGCAGGCCCGCTACACGTTGGCCAAAGCCGCAGCGGCTGTAGGAGCCAGCGAAGTAGCGCGGGACGCGTCAATCAACCCGTTCAACTCGCTGTTTTAGGTCGAACTCTGCGCGTAGCCTCCCTTCTGGGGAGTAGAGGATCGGCGATGGCGATAGCCACGACCACGACAACCACGACCTCTAAGACGGCCGCTCGGCCGCCCGGGCCGGCGAGCGTGATTGCGACGAACCGCATCCGGTCCTCCCCTGATATCCGCCATCTCGGCAAACGCCCCACGCTGCCGGCTTGTGGCTGACCCTACAAAGACCGCGACGGAGGACAACCACCATGACACTGCAGCTCACCGACAGCCAGCGCGCCGTGTTACGCGCATTAGCGGACACCGTTGTTCCGTCCATGCGGCGCGATGAGGACGCCACCGGATTCTGGGCATCCAGCGGTACCGACTTAGGCGCCGACGATTGCGTCGTACAGGCCCTCGCTCAGCTCCCCCAGGAGCAGCTCGCCGGGTTGCTCGGGCTGCTGGACGGCCTGCATGTGCTGGGATTCGCAACCGGGTCGCGGCGTTCACGCGAGCAGCTGCTGCGAAATGTGGCGCTGATGGGCGCCATCCCGGCCGCGGGTATGACCGCGCTGACCTCGCTGACCCTGGTCTTCGCCTATTGCGCACCGGACCCCGGGACCGGATTGAACCCGACGTGGCAGGCGTTCGACTACGGCGGCCCGCCACCGTGCGCCCCTGGCGGTGGCGAACCGCCGGCCACGTTCGTGCCCCAGGGCCCGGAGGCGGTGCTCGACGCCGATGTGTGCGTGGTCGGTTCGGGCGCGGGCGGGGGATTGATCGCGGGTGTGCTCGCCAAGGCCGGGCTCGATGTGATCGTTCTCGAGGCGGGCGGCAACCGCAACGAGGCAGACTTCACCGGTCTGGAGCTGCCGGCTTTTCGGGATATGTTCTGGCGCGGCGGGGCGACGCCGACCGCTGACTTCAATGTCAGTGTGCTGGCTGCGGCGACGCTCGGCGGCGGCCCGACGATCAACTGGTCCAACTGCCTGCGCACACCGGCCTGGGTACGTGAACAGTGGGCCGGCGAGTTCGGTCTGCAGGATGTCGCTGGCCCGGAGTTCGACCGTCACCTCGATGCCGTCTGGGCCCGGCTGGGCGTTAACGACGGCTGCTCGGACCTCAATGGCCCGCACCAGCGCATGCGCGACGGGGCGGCGGCGTTGGGTTGGTCGTTTAGGACTCTGAGCCGGAACGCCGATCCCGCGGTCTACTCGCCGGAGTCGGCCGGCCACATCGGCTTCGGTGACCGGTCCGGCGCCAAGATCGACGTGCGTCGCACCTACCTGCGCGACGCGGTCGGCGCGGGCGCCCGGGTGGTGGTGAACTGTGCCGCCGAACGCGTGTTGGTCGAAGGCGGCCGGGCGGCCGGGGTGCTGGCTGCCTATGCCGACCCGCGGACCGGCGAGACCTCAAGGGTCACCGTGCGCGCGCCGCGAGTCGTGGTCGCCTGCGGTTCCTTGGAGTCACCCGCCTTGCTGCTGCGATCGGGGATCGGCGGTCCCGCCGTTGGGCGCTTTCTGCGTATGCACCCCGTGGTGGCGTTCCTGGGTATTTACCCCGACAAGCAGCGCCCGTGGTGGGGCGCTCCGATGACGGCGATGGTCGACGAGTTCGCCGACATCGAGGACGGCTACGGCTTCCTGATTCAAAACGCACAGTGGGCCCCCTCGATCCTCGTGGCGGGATTAGCCCGCGCGTCGGGCGCTGAGCACAAAGAGACGATTGCCCGCTTCTGCCACGCGGCATGGTTCATTGGAATAGCCCGCGACCGCGGCCATGGCAGCGTAACGATCGACGAGCGGGGCAACGGCGTAGTGCGCTATGCCCTAACCGACGAAGTCGACGTCCGCGTCGCGCGCACGTCGATCGACAAGCAGATCCGCCTGCACGCCGCGGCAGGTGCTGACGAGATCGTCCCCTTTACCCCGGTGCCCACCCGATGGCGGCGCGGTGACGACCTCGAAAAGTTCATCGCCGCAATGCAACATCTGCCACTGAGGGTCGGCGGTCATCGGATTTTCTCCGCTCATCAGATGAGCAGCTGCCGCATGGGCTCCGACCCCGCCACGTCAGTCGCCAATCCGTGGGGCGAACTGCACGACACCGCGGGTGTTTACATCGGCGACGCCAGCGCAATGCCGACCGCAAGCGGCGTGAATCCGATGATCTCGGTCATGGCGCTCGCCCACCGCACCGCGGAAACGATCGCCGCCACGGCGTCTGCCGCCCGCCCCGCCGTGCACGCCTGAGGAGGCAAACGCATGACAACGATGATTCCCACACCGATACACGACCGCCTGTACATCGACGGGCAATGGGTCCAGCCCACCGGCGACGAGGGCATCGATGTCGTCAATCCCTACACCGAGGAGGTGATCGCCCGCATTCCGGCAGGCACCGCCGCCGATGTGGACCGTGCAGTGGCGGCGGCCCGGGCCGCGTTCCCGGGCTGGGCGGCCATTCCGGTTGAGCAGCGCGCCGCCCTGCTCGACGCTGTCGCCGAGCGGCTCTCGGAGCGCGGCGACGTGCTTGCCGCGATCATCGCCAGTGAGCTCGGCGCCCCAGTTGGATTGGCGCGCCTCATCCAGGTCGGCCTGCCGACGATGTCTTTCGCGACCATGCGCGGCCTACTGGACGAGCTGACATTTGAGGAGGAGGTGGGGAATTCCTTGGTGGTCCGCGAGCCAATCGGTGTCGTGGCCGCGATCGCGCCGTGGAACTATCCGCTGCACCAGATCGCTGCCAAGGTGGCGCCGGCATTGGCCGCGGGGTGCACAGTCGTGCTCAAGCCGTCCGAAGTCACGCCGATGTCCGCATTCGCGCTGACCGAGATCTTTGACGAGGCAGGCTTCCCGCCCGGGGTGGTTAACCTCGTCACCGGCTATGGCCAAGTGGTCGGCGAGGCGATGATCGGACATCCGGACGTCGACATGGTCACCTTCACGGGTTCCGAGGGCGTGGGACGGCACATCGGCGAGGTAAGCGGACGCAACCTGGTGCCCGCGGCCCTCGAGCTGGGCGGCAAGTCGGCGTGCGTCGTCCTCGAAGACGCCAACATGGAGCTCGCGATAACCGCCTGCGTGACGCGTTGCCTGCTCAATTCCGGCCAGACGTGCATCGCGCTCACCCGCCTGCTCGTACCACGCCAGCGCCTGCCCGAGGCTGAAGCGATAGCCGCGGCGGTCGCCGAATCTCATCGGCTCGGCGACCCGTTTGACCACGCCACGCAGATGGGCCCGCTGGTGTCCGCCCAACACCGCGATCGGGTGCGCGACTACATCCGGCGCGGCAGCGAGGAGGGCGCACGCCTGGTCACCGGCGGCGCCGCACCGCCGGCGGGGCTGGACCGCGGCTACTTCGTGTCGCCGACTGTGTTCTCGGACGTGCGCAGCGATATGACGATCGCCCAGGAGGAGATTTTCGGACCGGTGTTGTCGATCATCGCCTACGACGACGAGGAGGACGCGATCCGGATCGCCAACGACTCGCCTTATGGGCTGTCGGGCGCCGTGTGGTCGGGCGACGAGGATCACGCGCTGAGCGTCGCGCGCCGGATCCGCACCGGTCAGGTCGACGTCAACGGCGGGGCGTTTAACCCGTGCGCGCCGTTCGGAGGCGTTGGCTGCTCCGGCCACGGGCGCGAGCTGGGTGCTTACGGGCTGGAGGAGTTCTTCTACCTCAAGTCGATCCAGCGCTGACTGCCCGCCGAGCTCACCCGGAAACAGACGAAACGGCCCAGAAGATCCGTGGTCGTGGTGCGTAGCGGCGGCCAGACAGTACTCATCGACGCTGGGCTAGGGGTGGAGTTCCCGGACTTCCCGACGGCCGGCCGGTTGACGCGGCGATTGGAAGCCGCCGGCGTCGACCTCGCAG
>DATIOT010000477.1:0-6496 GCA_035472875.1 Mycobacterium sp. | reverse complement strand
CAACACCGGGTCGAAGTCTTCGCCCTCGGCGCCGAACGCCGCGAGGCCGAGCCCGGTCAGCGCGCTCATCAGCTTGTCGGCGACCGACTTCAGCGGGCCTGAGTCCAGATCGCCGTGCTTGCGCGCGCGATCGAGATCGTCGAGCACGCCCAGCAATTGGCTGACGACGGTGGCCTTGGCCCGATCCGCCGCGGCCTGCTGGTCGCGCAGCGCCCGCTTGCGATAGTTGGCGAAATCAGCCTGGACACGCTGCAGGTCGGCGGTCAGCTCGGCGACTTTGCCGGCTGCCTCATCGGTGCCGCCCGGCGCCGTCCCTCCCGGCGCAGCGCCGGGAGGGACATGCCGTACTTCGCCGGTCTCGGGATCAATCCGCCGTTTGTCGGTGACCGTCACGTGTTCGTGCGGATTGCCCTCGGTCACTTGGACTCCCGGTCGTCGTCGACCACCTCCGCGTCCACAACATCGTCAGCGGAGCCGGGCTGGGGACCGCCGGCCTGAGCGTCGCCCTCTGCCGCCGAGGCGGCCTGGGTGGCTTCGTAGATCGCCTGTCCCAGTGCCTGAGATTCCTGACCCAGTTTCTCCATCGCAGCCTTGATCGCGGAGATGTCGGTACCATCGAGTGCCGTCTTGGCCTCGGCCACCGCGGCGTCGACCTTGTTCAGGGTGTCCTCGGGAACCTTCGAACCGCCCTCGGCTTCACGCTGCTCCTTGACGAACTTCTCTGTCTGGTAGACCAGCGTCTCGGCCTGGTTGCGAACGTCGGCCTCTTCGCGACGCTTGCGATCCTCCTCGGCGTGCGCCTCGGCGTCCTTGATCATCCGGTCGATCTCTTCCTTGGAAAGGCCGGAGCCCTCCTGGATTTTGATCGTGTTCTCCTTGCCGGTGCCCTTGTCCTTGGCCGTGACGTGCACGATGCCGTTGGCGTCGATGTCGAAGGTGACCTCGATCTGCGGGACGCCGCGGGGAGCCGGCGGGATACCGGTCAGCTCGAAGGAGCCGAGCAGCTTGTTGTGCGAGGCGATTTCACGCTCACCCTGGTAGACCTGGATCTGCACCGACGGCTGGTTGTCGTCGGCCGTGGTGAAGGTCTCCGACCGCTTGGTCGGGATGGTGGTGTTGCGCTCGATGAGCTTGGTCATCACGCCGCCCTTGGTCTCGATACCTAGGCTCAGCGGCGTAACGTCAAGCAGCAGAACATCTTTAACCTCACCCTTGAGCACACCGGCCTGCAGCGCAGCACCTACGGCAACCACCTCGTCGGGGTTGACGCCCTTGTTGGGCTCCTTGCCGCCGGTCAGCTCCTTGACCAGATCGGTCACCGCGGGCATACGGGTGGAACCGCCCACCAGCACGACGTGGTCGATATCGGAAACCGAGATACCGGCATCCTTGATGACCTGCTGGAAGGGCTGACGGGTGCGGTCCAGCAGATCCTGCGTGATCTTCTGGAACTCGGCGCGAGTCAACTGCTCGTCGAGGAACAGCGGGTTCTTGTCAGCGTCGACGGTGATGTAGGGCAGGTTGATGGATGTGCCGCCCGACGACGACAATTCGATCTTGGCCTTCTCAGCCGCTTCCCGCAGCCGCTGCATGGCCATCTTGTCCTTGGTCAGGTCAATGCCACTGGTGCCCTTGAACTTGTCGACCAGCCAGTTGACGATGCGATCGTCCCAGTCGTCACCGCCGAGGTGGTTGTCGCCGCTAGTGGCACGAACCTCGACCACGCCCTCGCCGATCTCAAGCAGCGATACGTCAAAGGTGCCGCCGCCAAGGTCGAACACCAGGATCCGCTGCTCCTTCTCGCCCTTGTCCAACCCGTAGGCCAGCGCGGCGGCGGTCGGCTCGTTGACGATCCGCAGTACGTTCAATCCGGCGATCTGACCGGCTTCCTTGGTGGCCTGCCGCTGGGCGTCGTTGAAGTAGGCGGGTGTGGTGATCACCGCGTCGGTAATGTCCTCACCGAGGTAGGCCTCGGCGTCGCGCTTCAGCTTCATCAGAATGCGGGCGCTGATCTCCTGCGCGGTGTATTTCTTGCCGTCGATCTCAATGGACCAGTCGGTGCCCATCTGCCGCTTGACGGAACGGACGGTGCGGTCGACGTTTGTCACCGCCTGGTTCTTGGCGGGCTGGCCGACGAGCACTTCGCCGTTGCGCGCAAACGCGACGATGGACGGAGTGGTCCGGGAGCCCTCAGAGTTGGCGACGACGACGGGGTCGCCACCCTCGAGAACTGCGACGACAGAGTTGGTGGTCCCGAGGTCGATGCCGACCGCACGAGCCATAGTGATTCCTCCTGAGTTGTAGAGCTATTTTCGTGCATTATGCTGAGTGAACCCCGCTCAAGCCTGCTACTGGCGACAGCATACTGTCAACCCAGGATTGAGTCTAGTTAACTCAACTTGTCGACCATGCTAACGGCTGGCGGCGGCGTCTTGTTCCCGGGGCCCTGTCGCCTCTCAGGCCGTGATGACTTCCTCGATCAGCGAGAGCAAGGCGTGGGAGGCCGCGCTGGTGGGGCGGATTGCGGACGTCGTGACATATAACCGCCATTCGAGGTCGTAATCGGTGATGCGAAGCGTCGCCAGGCCGGAATCGTCGATGTCATCGAGGATGGACCAGCTCAGAAAACCAATTCCCAGGCCGTTTCGGATATAGGCCGCGGCCGTGCCCAGGTCGGCGACCTCCACAGCAACCGTGCGTTCGACGCCGGCGGCGGTGAACGCGTTGTCGACCACGGTCCTGGTGCCGTATCCCGGTGGGCTGTCGACGAACGACATTCCTGACAGGTCGGCCAGGGGCACCGAGTCCCGTTGGGCGAGTGGATGATCGGCGGGAACAACCAGGAGCAGCGGGACGGCGGCGACGAGTCGAGCGTTCAGGTCGGCCGGCGGGGGACGGGTGAAGACGAGAAAGGCGACGTCGAGGTCGCCGTCGCGCAGTTGTTGGGCGAGTCCGGCCGATCCGGCGCGGGCGGCACGCAAATGAACCACCACTCCTGGATGGCGGGTATGGAGATCGGCCAGCAGTGTCGGTAGGTCGATGATGCTGATCGACGTCAAAGTCCCCACCGTGACGGTCCCGCGGACAGAACCGCGAGTGGCGTTGACGGCATCTTTGGCCGCGCGGGCGGCATCGAGAGTTTCGCGGGCGCGGGGTCGCAACTCCTCTCCCGCGGGAGTCAGCGTCACGCCTGCCGGACCGCGGACAAAGAGTTCCGCGCCGAGTTCCCGTTCGAGGGCCTTGATCGTCGCGGACACGCCGGATTGGACGACATGCAGTTTCTTGGCGGCCTCGGTGAAGCTCCGGTTGTCCGCGACGGCGAGGAAGTACTCGAGGTGGCGAAGCTCCACCCAGCCATTATCACCTACAGTGTTGGGCTCCATCAGAAGATTTCGTTGGTACTGATCGCACTTGTCGACGTAGCGTCGAGTGTCGAGCGCTGCACGCGAGCACCCCGGCCGTCGCCCACCCCCACCCCCAATTGAACGGTGCCCATGACTCAGCAAGCTGTCACTCTGAGGAGAACCAGAACTCGCTGGTCTTCTGCGTCCACCGACGACCAATTCGTCGTGGAGAACCCCGCGACGGGGCAGACGGTCACCGTTGTCCAAGGGGCCGGGCCAGATGAGGTGCACCAGGCCGTGCGGGCGGCCCACGCTGCACACCTGCAGTGGAAGCAGCGGCCGGCGCGGGAACGTGGCCGATACCTGCGCCAGATCGCCGAGGTGATCCGCGCTCACGCGGACGAGATCGCCGCACTCGAGACGCTGGAAATGGGCAAGCCCATCATCCAGGCGCGCTGGTTCGACGTCGAAGCGGCGATCAGCATCTTCGAGTACTTCGGCAGCATGGTTGAGGTGCTGCCGAGCCAGGCGCGCGACTACGGCCCAGTGCTGGATGTGACCACGCTGGAACCGTACGGGGTGATTGCCGGCATCGTGCCGTTCAACTGGCCACCCATCCACACCGCCGGGAAGGTCGCACCGGCGCTGGCTGTCGGAAACGCCGTCGTTCTGAAGCCACCTGAGCAGACACCATCGGTGGTACTGCGCATGGTGGAGCTGATTCAGTCAGTCCTGCCGGACCGTGTGGTGCACGCCGTGTCCGGCCGGGGCACAGTGGGTGCCATGCTCGCCGGACACCGGTTGGTCGGCAAGGTCTCTTTCACGGGATCACCGAGGACCGGTGCGGCGGTGTTACGGACCGCGGCTGGCAGCCTCACCCCCACCCTGATGGAGCTGGGTGGAAAGAACCCATTGGTGGTCTTCGGCGACGCCAATCTGCACGAGGCGCTGCTGGCCGCAATCGACGGTGGCTTTTTCAACCAAGGCGAAGCCTGCACCGCGTCATCGCGAATCCTGGTGCAGGACAAGATCTTTGCGAAGTTCGAGGCGAAACTGTGCGCTGCGGTGAGCCGGCTGCGGGTGGGCGATGGCGCCGATCCCGCCACGGACGTCGGACCACTGGTCACCCGGGCGCAGCAGAAACAAGTCTTGGACTATCTCAAGATCGGCGTGGCCGAGGGCGCACGTATCGCGGCTCAAGCGCCACTGCCCGACGATCCCGAGTTGGCCAACGGGTTCTACGTCGCGCCGACCGTGCTGACCGACGTAATCCCCCGCATGCGGGTGGCGAGGGAGGAGATCTTTGGTCCGGTGGTCACCCTGATTCCCTTCAGCGACGAAGACGAGGCAGTGGGGATCGCCAACGGCACGCCGTTTGGGCTGGTTGCTGCGGTGTTCACCCAGGACAGCGATCGGGCGCTGCGGGTGAGCCGGCAGATCCGGGCCGGAGCCGTCTTTGTCAACAACTATCACCGCATTGCCATCGGTACGGGATTCGGCGGGGTCGGCTTTAGCGGATTCGGCCGCGAGCACGCCCAGGAGACGCTGGCGGAATACGGGTACACCAAGACAATTCGGCTCGCCGCCAACCGAGGCGAGCTGCGGTACTGGACCGCCGCCGCCAGAGTGGTCGAAGGGTAGGCACCACATGCGAATCATTGCGCTCGAAGAGCATTACGCCACAGCAGGATTCCTGCGCGGGCCAGCTGGCTGGCTCGCGTCCCGCCCGGGCGTGATCGAACCGCTCTCGGATCTCGGTGAAGGCCGCATCGCGGCGATGGACGATGCGGGCATCGATCTGGCCGTGCTGTCGTTGGCTGCACCCGGAGTCGAGCAGCTGGACGGCCCGAAAGCAGTCCCGCTCGCCCGCGAATGCAACGACGAACTCGCCGAGGCGATAGGGCGATATCCGGACCGGCTGGCCGGCTTCGCGACCGTGCCGATCAGCTCGCCCGACGCGGCGGCTGACGAACTGGAGCGAGCCGTGCGCAAGCTCGGCTTTCTGGGCGCGGTTATCAACGGACACAGTCAAGGCCGCTACTTGGACGATCCCGACTTCGAACCGGTTCTTGACCGCGCGGCCGCTCTGAATGTTCCGATCTACTTGCACCCGACGATCCCGCCGGCGGCCGTTATCGAGTCCAGTTACGCGGGGTTTTCGGCCGAGGTCACCTTCGCGCTGGCCACAGTGGGCTGGGGCTGGCACATCAACACCGCCACGCACGTGCTTCGCCTGATTCTCGGTGGCGTATTCGACCGCTACCCGGAATTGCAAATCATCATCGGACACATGGGCGAAGCGACCTCGTTCATGCTGCCGCGATTCGACGCCACCCTTAAGCCGGAACTGACCCGCCTGCGGCACCCGGTCAGTACCTACCTTCGGCAGAACGTGCACTACACGTTCGCCAATTTCAACGACGTAGCGACGTACGCCAACCTGGTTGCGCAGGTCGGCGTTGGCCGTGTGGCCTTTTCCGCCGACTATCCGTTCGGGTCTATGCGAGCTGCGCGTGCATTTCTCGACAAGCTGCCTCTCAGTGACGACGATCGGGCAAGTATCAGCCACCGCAACGCCGAGCAGCTGCTGGGCCTTGTGACGACTCGGGTGTAGCTGCCTACGCCGGCTCGTCTACGTCCTGACCGCCGGCAAGGTCGCTGCAGTCGACGATCTCGACATCCCGCCTGCTCCGCAGATACACCCCCGCGCCCTGATCTCCGGATATCTGGGCCAGCACCTCGGGCCAGTGCCGCCGCGCTATGACCACCGGATGTCCCGGCCGGTCGCCGAAATATGCGCGGGCAAGGCCACTGCGGGAGGCCCTCGCGCGGCCCAGGACCCGCGCCACCACCGCGGGGCTTACATCGGGAGTGTCGATGAGGTGCAGTACCGCGTAGTCCGCGTTCATCCGGTCGGCCTGGGCCAAGCCGGCGCGCACCGAGGCGCTGATGCCCTCGTGCCAGTTCGGCGCGGTGATCGCTGTGACCCCGGGTGGGGCCGCGACCTCGGCGGCACCCAAAACCAGAACGATGTCGGCGCATCCGCCGTCGCGCAGCGCACGGAGCGCGATGTCCAGCCAGCCGTCGACCAGCACTTTCGGTTTGCCATAGCGCCGGCCTGCCCCCGCGGCCAGTAGGACCCCGACGTTGCG
>DATIOT010000476.1:0-4414 GCA_035472875.1 Mycobacterium sp. | reverse complement strand
CCACCGTCAAAGTGAGGACAAAGCGGGCACAAAGCGCCTAAGATCCGGCGGCGGCCAATTCTGGCCGCCGGCGGAATTACGAGCAAACGTTGCCGGCTTAGCTCTCCGCAACGACGTCGACCGCAACCTCGACATCGATCTCGGGGTGCAGGTGCACCGACACCGGGTGCGTGCCGACGGCCTTGATATGCGTTTTGGGCAGCCGGATGATTCGCTTGTCGAGGTTGGGCCCGCCCGCCTTTTTGATTGCCACAACGACATCACCGGCAGTCACCGAGCCGAACAATTTGCCCGAGTCGCCCGCGGTCTTCACCGGCAGCGAGACCGGGCCCAGTGCCTCGATCGCCGTCTTGATTTCGTTGGCGTGGTCGAGGTCGCGCACCGTCTTGCTTTCGCGCGCCCGGCGGATCTCGTCGGCCTGCTTTTCGGCGCCGCGCGAGGCGACGATAGCCAGGCCGCGCGGGAGCAGGAAGTTTCTCCCGTACCCGTCCTTGACCTCGACAGTGTCGCCGACGGTACCGAGGTGGTCGACATCACCCGTCAGAATCAGCTTCATCGTTTTCGTACTTTCGGTTGAGCGTTCGGCGCTTATCGCGCCGAAGAAGTAAAGGGCAGCAGAGCCACCTCACGGGCATTCTTCACCGCGATCGCGATGTCGCGTTGGTGTTGCACGCAGTTACCGGTGACACGACGCGCCCGGATCTTGCCGCGCTCACTGATGTAAGTGCGCAGCAGCGTGGTGTCCTTGTAGTCGATCTCTTGCCCTTTCTTAGAGCAGAAGACGCATTTACGCGCCTTGATCGGCTTTTCCGGAGCCGGGCGCCGCTTCGTGGACTTGGCCATGTGAGTCTTTCTTTCCTTTTCCTACTGGTCTGGTGGTATGTGAGTGTTTCAAGTCAGAAGGGCGGTTCGTCGTCGCCGCCGCCGAAGGAGCCCGACGCCGGAGCGCTGCCCCACGGGTCGTCACCCGATCCGCTGCTTGATTGCGCCGCCGGCGCCTGGCGGGATGCACCACCGAAGCCGCCGCCTCCGCCCCCACTGCGGCTGGCCTTGTTGACCTTGGCGGTGGCGTACCGAAGTGAGGGCCCGATCTCGTCGACCTCGACCTCGACGACGGTGCGCTTCTCGCCTTCGCGGGTCTCGAAGGAACGCTGTTTGAGCCGCCCGGTGACAATCACCCGCGCTCCGCGGGTGAGGCTTTCTGCGACGTTCTCAGCGGCCTCCCGCCAGATGTTGCACCGCAGGAACAACGCCTCGCCGTCTTTCCACTCCCCGCTCTGGCGGTCGTAGATCCGCGGCGTCGATGCCACGGTGAAGTTAGCCACGGCAGCACCCGACGGAGTGAACCGCAGTTCGGGGTCAGCGGTCAGGTTTCCGACAACCGTGATAGTGGTGTCACCGGCCACAATTTCCTCCTGAATCCGCCTCGGGACGATCGGTGATCATGAGCGTGTTCTCGCTGAGCCTACGCAAGCGCGCCGACAGCGGGCAGCCAGCGCCGCCCTGCCCGTTCGGCTAGTGCTTGTCGGTACGCATCACCTTGGTGCGCAACACTGCCTCGTTGAGGCTCAACTGCCGGTCGAGCTCGGATACCGTCGCCGGCTCGGCCTTCAGGTCGACGACGACGTAGATGCCTTCGGCGTGCTTGGCGATCTCGTAGGCCAGCCGGCGCTTACCCCAGATGTCGATCTTTTCGACGGTTCCACCGTCCTTGCGGACGACATTGAGGAATGCCTCCAAGGACGGAGCCACGGTGCGTTCGTCGAGTGTGGGGTCAAGAATGACCATGATTTCGTATGGACGCATGGAAACCTCACCACCTCCTCTGGTCTGTGCGGCCACGGTCGGTCCGTGGCAGGAGGGTCGCCTGCGTCGGCAACCGCCCCAGGCTACCGGATGTTCGGCTGGCCCCAAAAATCCGGGCAATCAGTTACTGCCGCGCTTGCCGGTATTCGTTGGCCCTGGCCACCGTCGCCTCGTCGGCGTTGGCGAGCGCGCCCGAATCGAACGGCGGCTGCGGGTCGTATTCGATGAGCAACTGGGTGGCCTGCGCGGCCCGGCGATCGACGAGCAGCTCAACCAGTCGCAAGGCCATGTCGATCCCGCTGGACACACCCGCGGCGGTGATGATTCGCTGCGGCAGATGCTCGACGACTCGTTCGGGCACATAGCGTGCACCCAACTGGTTGAGTAGCTCCGCGGCCCTCCAATGGGTCGTCGCGGTGAGCCCATTGAGCAGGCCCGCGGCGGCAAGCAATGGCGCGCCGGTACAGACCGAGGTGGTGAACGTCGTGTTCGGGTGTACCGATTGCAGCCAGCCGCGGATATCTTCGTCGTGAATCAGCTGGCGGGTTCCGATCCCGCCGGGAAACACCACCACATCGGGTGCGCCCACTTCGTCGAATGTGGCGTCGCAAGTCACGCCGAGCATCCCGTTTTCCGTACGCACCTCGCCCCGGCGGTGCCCGATGAACACCACGTCGATCGAGGGAATGCGTTGCAGCACTTCGTACGGCCCGACAGCGTCGAGTGCGGTGAACCGCGGGAACAGTGGGATTGCGACCAGCATCACGCTTGCCTCGGGCCGGCCGCTGTTTCAGTTCTCATATCGGTTTCCGACGCCGGCGCAACCGACCGCCGCAGCCCGGCCGGACGCAGCCAGTCCGGCAGCCAATCGGGCGGGGCGTCGGGGGCGCGGTCGAAAGGCCCGCCCGCCGGATCGTCCACCCGACCGCCCCAGCGCACAAGATCCTCATCGGGCCGGTAGATCTGCCGGATCACCAACGCGCACAGCGCCACGACCGCAATATCGCGCAGCAACACCGTCGTGGTGAAAAACTGCTCTGGAAGCGAGCGGCTCGGATTCCCATACAGGTAATACATCCGCGGCACCCATACCAGCGCGTCAATCGTCATCCACGCCAAGAGTATTCGGCGGTGTGGCAAGGCCAGCACCGCCAGCGGCACCAGCCACAGCGAGAACTGAGGGCTCCACACCTTGTTCGTCAACAGGAACGCCGCGACCACCAAGAACGTCAGCTGCGCCACCCGCGGCCGTTGCGGAGCGGTGAGCACGACGTAAGCGATTGCCGCACAACACACTGCGAATGAGACCGCGACCACCGTGTTCAGCACTGTAGGCGGCTGCCAGAAGCCCAGTTTGGGATCGAAACCGCGCCAGCCGGTGAACGATTTCACGACGTTGTACAGCGAGTCCAGGTCGTCGCCGCGCCGGGTGTTGAGGCGGAAAAACTCCGACCACCCCCGCGGAAAGAGCAACAACACCGGCAGATTCACCAACAACCAGGTCAGTGCGGCGGCCCCCGCGGTGCGCGCCAGCGCACTCAGGCGCCCGGTTCGGATGCCCAGCACCAACATCGGGCCCAGGAACAACAAGGGATACAGCTTGGCCGCCGCGCCCAATCCGATCACTACGCCGGCAAGCACCGGTTTACGTCGCGCCCACGCCAGTAGTCCGCCCAACGCGAATGCTGTTGCCAGCGCGTCGAAGTTAGTGAATATCTGAAAGATCACCAGCGGCGAGGCGGCCACCAGTGCCGCATCCCACAGTCGGCGGCCCGACAGGCCCGCCGTTGCCCAGACGGTCGCCAGCCAGGCCAACGCCAGCCCGAACGCGGCGACGTCAAAGAACACCACCACCTCGGCGATCACCGGAAAGGGCGCGAGCTTGCTCAGCGCCGTGTAGGTCTTGGCCACCGCCATGGACATGTACTGATAGACACCGGTCAGCACCGGATACTCCATGTACCGCACCGCGGGCTTGCCGTCATAGCGGGTCTGCGACGCACCACTGGCGTCGTTTTCGATCCAGCTCGACTTGTACGGAAACTTGCCCTGGCTCAACAACTCCGCAGCGTAGAGCGGCACCGTATCTGAGTAGCACAACTCGTAGTAGGCGCGTTGGTTATCCCAGTTGGCGACCCGCTGATCGCCTGGGCCGGTCCCGATGGTCTGCAGGCACGGCGCTTTCGTCGACCAGCCCAGCGCCAGGAACACCAGCGCGATCAGAAACATCACCCGCAGCGGGGTCATCAGCCGGGTGCGGCCGATCAGCGCGTGCCGGCCTACCGGGCCGCCGACGACCTCCGCCAGAGCGGCGCCCAAATAGTCGGTGCGGCTGGGGCAATCGCGGTTGTCGACGCTACGCCGATCGGCGGCCATCGGCTCCGGCGAGATGGTGGCCACCTTCCTTTCAGCGCCGGTCACGGCGGCGATTGGGGTGGTGGTTGGCCGGGGGCCGCCGACGGCTGGGGCGTGATCGTGATCGTGGTGGGCGGACCTACCGGGATGGTGACGCCCGGCGCCACCTCCACTGTGGGCTGGATGACGGTCTCCGACGGAGCCGCCGGCGCCACCGGTGGCGGAGGCGCGGCCGGCACACCGGCGTAACCGC
>DATIOT010000475.1:0-8274 GCA_035472875.1 Mycobacterium sp. | reverse complement strand
TTTCGTAGAAGTATCGGGTGGCGAGGCCGGCCTGGCGGCAAACGCCACGCACGGTCAGTGCGGGGATGTCCTCCTGCTCTGCGCCCAGCAGGTCCAGGCCTGCGGCCAGCAGCCGGTTGCGGCGTGCGGCCAGCCGGGCGGCGGCCTCGACTCCGCGGTACGGCCGCACACTCGAGGGCTCAGTCATAAGAACCATCTTGACACCAATGCGAGACCGGGACAATATCAGGAAACGGGTGTTCTCACAATTAGCGAGCTGGTGCCGGGGGAAGGTCATTGGATGGCGACTTACCAAACGTTGAACGACGAGGCCGTTCGGCACGTCGAGCGTGCGGTCTCCGACTCGCCCCGCCCGCAGCGGGGCCGGCGCAGGCGGGCGCTGGGCATCGATGAAGCCATGATGGGCGTGACGCTGCTGGCCGGCCCGGCGAACGTGATCATGCAGTTGGCGCGACCCGGCGTGGGATATGGCGTGCTGGAAAGCCGAGTCGAGAGTGGGCGGGCGGATCTGCACCCGCTCAAGCGAGCGCGCACTACGTTCACCTACCTCGCGGTGGCCGTCGCCGGCAGCGATGCCCAGAAGGAGGCTATCCAGCGCGCCGTAAACCGGGCGCACGCCCAGGTCTACTCCACCCCCGAAAGCCCGGTGCAATACCACGCATTCGACGTCGACCTGCAGCTGTGGGTGGGGGCGTGTCTGTACAAGGGCGGGGTCGATATCTACCGCACTTTCATCGGTGAACTGGACGACGAGGACGCCGACCGCCACTACCGCAAGGGCATGACACTGGCCACCACGCTGCAGGTGCCGCCGGAGATGTGGCCACCGGACCGGGCGGCGTTCGACCGGTACTGGCAAGAGTCGCTGGCCAAGGTGCACATTGACGACGCCATCCGCGACTACTTGTATCCCATTGCCGCGGGCCGCATGCGGGGGGTGGCGCTGCCGCGCCCACTGCAGCGTCGGTTGGACAACTTCGGATTGCTGATCACTACCGGATTCTTGCCGCAACGCTTTCGCGACGAGATGCGGTTGCCGTGGGACGCCGCCAAACAACGTCGGTTCGACCGTCTGATGACTGTGTTACGCACGGTGAACCGGCTCTTGCCGCGGTTCATCCGGCAGTTCCCGTTCAACGTCCTGCTGTGGGACGTCGACCGGCGGATCAGGACGGGGCGCCCGTTGGTCTAGCGCCTACGGCGAGCGGACCCCATCCGCCACTGTTGATAACGACAATCATATTCATTAAGCTCTGCTCGGTCTGGTGAAACTCTCCAGCCCGAGGGGTGCCTATGACAGCTCCGATTTGGATGGCTTTACCGCCGGAGGTGCACTCAGCGTTGCTGAGCAGCGGTCCAGGGCCGGGATCCTTGCTGGCGGCGGCGGGAGCCTGGAACTCGCTGGGTGCTGAATACGCCTCAGTAGCAGAAGAACTCACTGCGCTGCTGGCGTCGGCGCAGGCCGGCGCGTGGGAGGGGCCGAGCGCCGAGTCGTATGTGGCCGCGCATGCGCCGTATCTGGCGTGGTTGACGCAGGCCAGCGCGAACAGCGCGGAAATGGCCGCCAGTCATGAGACTATGGCCGCGGCCTACACGGCGGCGTTGGCAGCCATGCCGACCCTCCCCGAACTAGCCACCAACCACGTCGTCCATGGAGTCTTGGTGGCGACCAACTTCTTTGGGATCAACACCATCCCGATTGCCCTCAACGAGGCCGACTATGCGCGGATGTGGGTTCAGGCGGCCACCACGATGGCGACCTATCAAGGAGTGTCCAGTGCGGCGCTGGTCTCGACGCCGCAAACCGCGCCGGCGCCGCAGATCCTGAAATCCAATGCCTCAACCCAAGATTCGGGGGGGGAACCCCTTCAACGACCCGAAGGTCGACAACCCGCTAGATGACGTTATTGCGAACGTCCTGAAGAACTTCGGAATCGATTGGAACCCTGCCGAGGGCACCGTGAACGGACTGCCCTACGACGCATATGCCGATGCAGGCCAACCGATCTTTTGGGTTGTGCGGGCTCTCGAACTCTTTGAGGATTTTCAGCAGTTTGGTGTATACCTGGTGCAAAATCCGGCGCTGGCTTTTCAGTACCTGGTTGACCTCGCGCTGTTCGACTGGCCGACTCACATAGCCGAGATCTTGACGACGGCGCCGGAGTTGCTGGTGCCCGCGGTCATCGCGGTGGTTGCCCCCTTCGGAGCCGTAGGCGGCTTCGCGGGGCTGGCCGGGCTGGCCGCGCTGCCGCAGCCGGCGGTTGTGCCGGCGCCGGCGCCGGCGCCCATTGCGGCTGCGCCCAGCTTGTTACCGGTGCTCGGGTCGACCCCAATCACCGCGCCGGCCGCGGCTCCCGCCTCGGCCCCGGCGCCGGCGCCCACTTCCACGGCGACCACGGTGGCCAGTACGGCGCCGCCACCAGCGCCGCCGGCGGCAGGCGGGCCGGGTTTTGTCCCCCCCTACGTCGTCGCGCCCCCCGGCATCGGGGTCGGCTCGGGGATGAGCACCAGCGCCAGCTCGAGCGCGAAAAGGAAGGCGCCCGAGCCCGATACCGTCGCTGCGGCGGCTGCGGCGGTATCGCGGGAGGCGGCGCGGGCGCGCCGGCGCCAGCGGGCGCGGCAGCGTGGCCATGGCGAGGAGTTCATGGATATGAACGTCGACGTCGACCCGGATTGGGACGCGCCGCCGTCGACGATGGCCTCGGACCGGGGTGCTGGCAGTCTGGGGTTTGCCGGCACGGCGCATAAGGAAGCGGTCGCTCAGGCGGTGGGCTTGACCACACTGACCGGTGATGAATTCGGCGGCGCCCCGCGGATGCCGATGGTGCCGGGCACCTGGGACCCGGACGGTGCCGGTGAGGGGAACGAAGGTAGGCGTGACAGCTAGCACCCAGTGGCCGCCGGCGATCCGGTTCCCGGAAGCGGGCTTTGGCAACGGGCGCCCACTGCCGGTGTCGCCGATCGGCCCGCCGCCCTATCCACGCGACGCGAGCGCACGATAGCCCGGCTCGGCGAAACGCTCAGCGGCCTCCCGCATCGCGTGGGTGATTGGGTGACGCTCCGGGGTGTCGCTGGCAAAGACCCGGGGCGCTGGATCCTTGGCGTAGAACCGAGATTCTTCGGTCATGCGCTCGATTGCCGCGGGATCTGCCTCGAGCCCGAAATGCGGAGCCGCGCGCAGCCAAACCCGCGGTGGGCAGGTCGGCATGGTCAATGGAGAGGCGCTGAGCCGGATCGGTCGCGGCCGCCTCCAGCATCGCCCCCAACGCGCGGGCCGCGAACTCGGCACGCGCCATGGCCGGGACCGCCGCCGGATCAAAGCCGAAACGCCGTGTAGCTTGTTGGGGCGCGGCCTGGAGCCCGAGCCAGCCCGGCGGGTTGGCGAGGAGCGAAGCGAGGACGTGCGTCGGGTCACGCTGGACCCAGATCCAGGGCGTTTCGGGAAAGGCGGCGGCGAGCACCGCCCCGGCGGCGGATGTTCCAGCTCGTGCACTTGAGCACCAACCGCCGTTCGTCGCCGTGCCTGCATCGGCCGAGCGCCCGCACCAGCAGCCGCACAACCCTGACCAGTCCGGCCTCGTCGACCCGATCGGGATCGAGCCCGAGGAGCGCGTTGAGCGGCGCCGGTTCGGCGGCGACGACGACGCCGGGAAGTGTGCCCAAGAGCCGGGACACGAGCGTAGACCCGCAGCGCGAGAGGTGAAAGATCATGCCCGCCGGCTCGAGCGACGGCTCGCTATCGAGAGCAAGGAGCGCCTCGAGCCCAGTCCTCACGAGCGGCCGGGCACCCGGTCCGGACGCCCAGCGGGCGACCGTCTGGTCGAAGAACGGGTCGACGAAGCGCTCCGCCGACAGATCGGCCCAGTCGACCGTTGGGGCGGGCCCGGAAAAGTCGAGCCTGACCGGCGTCCAGCGGGCAAGTTGGGCGAGCTCCATCAGAATGGGCGGCTGCCCGGATCAGTTGTCGGACAGTGGGACAAGGAATCCGCTCACAATCAGTGATCGGGCTAGCTCGATCTGCTGCTCGGCACGCAGCTCGGGCAGATCGCGAATCCGAAACGGCTCGGTGCTGTTCGAGATGAACAGCATCGCGGCTTGGTGATCGGGACCGGCGCCTACCGATAAACTCGCAAACTGCAGCGCAACGCCCTCGGCAACATCTTTCACCCGCGAATAAAGAGGTTGGTACTTCCTGACCAGTGTTTGTCCGTCTATTCCGGTTGCGTTCGAGATTTGTCCATGGGTGGGCATCGGCCGCGGCGGACCAGGACATCCGCCAATAGGTCGAGACCTCCCGCGATGGCGCTCGGGTCCTCGATGGTTTTGATTGCGTCACGTAAGAGGACGCCCAGGCTCGCCTGCACGTCTGCGTCATCTAGATGCCGCGGCGGCAGAAGGGCGTTCAGACCGTCATCGTGGAAACTCTGCGAATAAAGCGCTCCGATGGCAAGCATGAGCACGGTGGGAGGATGGATTCCGACGGTCACGTGTATGGATTGCTCTGAGTTTGTCTCGGCCGCATGAACTCGGCCGCGTGGTACATAGAGCACGTCGCCGACTTCTAGGCGCAGATCGGTTGGCAACGGGAGGCCGTCGATAGCAACCGCCTTCTCGTCCCGCCGCAACTCGTGCGGCGTTATGTCGGCGCCATCGTACAAGTGCCAGGTCTTCGATCCCTGGATCTGCAGGATCAACACGTCGTGGTCGTCGTAGTGAGGAACCAGCCCCTGTGATCCGGGCGGCGTGATAAAGGCGTTGACATGTATCGGGAAGTTGAGCTCGATCTCGATGGAGTGGGACAACGAAGCAATCGCACGCACGTAGCGCTCAACGCCGTCCAAAACGATCGTGTAGCCGTCGGCAAAGTCGTTGCGGATCCGGACTAGATCGAGGCTGCCATCGTCAAACCGGTAGCTGTCAGCGCCCTTCTTGTCCTTCCCCTTCATCACGCGCACTGCCGATGGCTCTCGGCGAAAAAGCTCCAAGAGTTGCTCAACTGCCGACGACGGCTGTAGAAGGTTATCGAAGTAGCCTGCGCAGCAACGCTTGACGTGGTAGTGCGTTTCCGCCCATATCTCGTTGAGAAAGGTCTCCACCGTGAGGGGTTGAAGCAACCAGGCTAGCGACGGCTCAATAGCAAGCCTCCCCAAACGTCGTCGCGCACGTAACGGAACATGGTCCTTGCAGGCATCTCAGTATGACTGATGGGTAGTCGAATGGCCGCCCGACCAGGCCAAAGCCGCTGTATGGGGCAGCTAGCTACGTCTATGTTCGCCATTATCGTTGCGCCCCACGGGAAAACGTGCCCCTGGTTTTGCGGCGTAGTGTTGGTTGGGTGCGTAGCGAAGGTGATACCTGGGACATCACAACGAGTGTCGGTTCGACCGCGTTATTCGTAGCGACCGCGCGAGCATTGGAGGCGCAGAAGCCCGACCCACTGGCCGTCGACCCCTATGCAGAGGTGTTTTGCCGCGCCGTCGGCGGTCCCGCGGCCGACGTTCTGGACGGCAAGGATCCTGACCACGAACTGAAGACCGACTTCGGCGAGCATTTCGTCAACTTCCAGGCCGCCCGCACCAAGTACTTCGACGAGTATTTCCGCCAAGCCGCCGACGCGGGCGTGCGGCAGATAGTCATCTTGGCGGCAGGACTGGACTCCCGCGCCTACCGTCTGCACTGGCCCGCCGCGACGACGATCTTCGAGCTGGACCGCCCGCAGGTCCTCGACTTCAAGCGTGAGGTGCTCACCGGCCACGGCGCCCAACCGCGCGCCGAGCGCCGGGAAGTCGCTGTCGATCTGCGGGAGGACTGGCCACAAGCTTTGCGGGACAGCGGCTTTGATGAGGCCAAGCCATCGGCATGGATTGCTGAGGGCCTGCTGATCTATCTGCCGGCCAGTGCGCAGGAGCAGCTGTTCAGCGGTGTCGATTCGCTGGCCGGCCACGGCAGCCATGTCGCCGTCGAGGATGGGGCGCCGATGCGGCCTGAGGAGTTCGAGGCTGCCGTCGAGGAAGAACGTGCAGCCGCCGCCGAAGGTGACCGACGGTTGTTTTTCCGGTTGGTCTACAACGAGCAGGTCGCGCCGGCCACCGAATGGTTCGGCAAGCGCGGCTGGACGGCGGTCGGCACTCCGTTGGCCGATTACCTCCGCGAAGTCGGCCGGCCGGTGCCCGGACCGGATACCGAAGCCGGCCCGATGATCGCGCGTAACACCCTGGTGAGTGCCGTCAGGGCGTGAGCCGTAGGAAGCGGCCTCGCTCGTTGATCGGCCGCCGGGTTCTGATGAATCTTCAATGAGTCGGCCGCGCGCCGGAACTTTTGGGGCCTGCTCCCCGACTACTAACGGGCTGATACGTGTACCGCCTAACAGCCCTAGGCGGTAATTGATATCACCCCTGCGAGGAGTCGCTGGTATGGCGCTACGCGTTATTTCGCATGGATCGGTCGTGTCGGCGACGTCGTCGCATGGGGCCGCCGGCGGCGGAGAATGACCGCGCCGGTTTGGATCGCATTCCCCCCGGAGGTTCATTCCGCGTTACTGAGCAGCGGTCCGGGGCCGGGCGGCTTGTTGAGTGCGGCCGCGTCGTGGAGTTCGCTGAGTGCCGCTTATGCGGAAACGGCAGATGAGCTCAGCGCGATTTTGGCGGCGGTACAGGCCGGGGCGTGGGAGGGGCCCAGCGCCGAGCAGTACGTGGCTGCGCATGTGCCCTACTTGGCATGGCTGGTGCGGGCCAGCACCAACAGCGCGTCGGCGGCTATCCAGCACGAGACCGCGGCCACCGCCTACACCGCGGCGTTGGCCGCGATGCCGACCTTGCCGGAGCTGGCCACCAACCATGCCGTCCATGCGGTATTGGTGGCGACGAACTTCTTCGGGATCAACACGATTCCCATCGCGCTCAACGAGGCCGACTATGCGCGGATGTGGACTCAGGCGGCCGCCACGATGGCCACCTATCAAGCGGTCTCCACCACGGCGGTGGCGTCGGCACCGCAGAAAGCGCCGGCGCCACAAATCATGAATTCCAGCAGCAGCTCCAACAGCAGCGACAGCGGTGTGCTACCCATTGTCGACAATGACTCCGGTAACCCGCACCAAGCGAGTTGGTGGACAAATCGATTCCTCGAGGTTTCCGACACCTTGAGCCGGGACATCCAGTTAATTCAACAGAACCCGGCCCAAGGGTTCGCACAGTTGTGGTCCGACATTGGGGGACTGGTAGCAGACGAGTTCGGCCACTTGGGCGAGGCCATTCAGGCGTTCCCCGAAATTGCGGCGATTCCGTTGATTGTGCCGGCCGGATTTGTGGGAGGCTTCGCGCCCTTGATTGGGCTGGCCGGGATCCAGCCCGAGGCAGCGGCCTCGTCCGTGGCGGCCGCACCGATGCCCCAGACACCCAGTGTGCCGGCGGTGACTAGTGGCGCTCCGGCCGCGAGCGCTGCCGCGGCCGCGGCCCCGGCGCCGTCTTCTGCCCCGACTTCCGCTCCGGCGCCCGCGCCAACCTCGGTGCCTGCAACCGGAACCCCGCCGCCGCCCGCCGGTATCGGGGGAGCTGCCTACCCCTATCTGGTGGGTGGTCCGACCGTTGGGTCCAGCACGGGGATGAGCAGCCGTGCCCAGCGGAAGGCTCCGGAGCCCGATTCCGCCGCGGCCGCCGCGGCGGCCGCAGCATCAGCGCGGGAAAAGCAGCGGGCGCGTCGGCGCCGGCGGGCGGCGATGAACGACCACTACCACGGCTACGAATTCATGGATCTGGACTCGGATAGTGGAGCGGAGCCCGACCCGTCCGCGGACGCGGGGAAGTTGGCCAGCTCGGTGGTGGCATCGGGTCAGGGGGCGGGGAATCTGGGTTTTGCCGGAACGGCGCGCAAGGAGGCTGACATCCCGGCGGCAGGGTTGACCACGCTGGCCGGTGATGAGTTCGGCAATGGGCCGTCGCTGCCCATGGTGCCGGGCACCTGGAAGCCCCCCCAGCGGGAACCCGGTGAGGGGGACCAGAGCTGAACGTCCGTCCACGACTAGGTGGGGAACTTTACCGGTCCAGCAGCCGACTACTAGCTGCGTGCTCGTTGCCGCCCATCAGCCCCAGGCGGTCGTAAAGTTCACCCCGATCGGTAAGGAGGCGTTGCTATGACCGCGCCGGTTTGGATGGCATCACCCCCGGAGGTTCATTCCGCGTTGCTGAGCAGCGGTCCGGGGCCCGGCGGCTTGTTGGCTGCGGCCGCCTCGTGGAGTTCGCTGAGTGCCGCTTATGCGGAAACGGCAGACGAACT
>DATIOT010000474.1:0-17377 GCA_035472875.1 Mycobacterium sp. | reverse complement strand
GCTCGATGTCGTCGTTGTTCGCGAGGACAAGATCGCTGCGCTGTATGTCTTTCTCAATCCGAAATTCTCGTAGCAAGCGCTGTTAGGTTAACGACGTCCGGTAGCGCTGAGCTTTACCAAGGGTTAGCGCCTCTGGGCTCCTGCCTGGGCAAGCGCCATGCCACGGTTCGGCGCCGCTGTCGGTCCCCGGTCGGTGACTGTGATCAGCAACGCGGCCTTCTTGCCCAGAATCGGCAGCGCCTGGGCCGTCTCCGGCAGCGACAACACAAAAAACCACCCACCGTCTTTAGGCTTGATCTCACTTTGGTCGGGGGTGATCGGGTCTTGTTGGTCATTCGCGCCCTTGACCTGGCTGTTCCACGCCGCCCAGGCCGCCAGGCCGTCTTTGGTGGCGTTCGGCCCGACATCGAAAATTGCCGTGTCCGCCCAATCGGGGACCTGTTCGAGGTGTTCACGAAAGTCGAAGGCGTGGCCTTGCTGGAGCAGTTTCGCTACCCGCAGGGTGAGGCTGTACCGCACCCGTCCGTGATGCTTGGCCGCGTCCTCGTCGCCGGGGGCCGGCGTGGCGCCGGATGCGGTGGTCTGCTCGAAGAGAAACGTCGTCAGCAGCGGTACCGGATGGTCGGGGCTGTCGTTGTGCTGCTGAAGTTCGGCGTTGAGCTGAATCGGGGTGTACTGATCGGCTTTCTGCTCACTGAGCACGATGGGTAATCCGCGCACCGACAGCCGCAAATCGGCCTGCCAGACGGCCGCCGGTTCTGCCCTTTCGACCTCCGCATAGGAAGGTAACCCGATCAAGTCGACGCGCACCTGCCAGCGGCCGAAGAGAAATCGCCGCAGGTTTTGGTAGCCCTCTTCGGAGTTGACTTCGCCGTAGCTGCCCGAATGCGATTTGAATACGAAGGCTCGGTGTGCCTTCCGAACGTAGGCGTGCTCAATGCGTACCAGCCCGTCGCTCTTCGGGCCCACAGCGACCTTGGATACGCCATAGTCCTTGGAGTCCGTGCCGATCAGGCAGAAGACGTCGTTGACATCGAACACCTGCGCCGGGATCGACTGGGGATCCCAACCGTCGGGCGGGTGGTCACCGAACTTGCAGCCGGGAGTCAGATATCCATACATCTTCTCCGGCGAGAAGATATCCGAACCCGCTGGCCCGATGACGTCCTCGAACCAGTTCATTAGTCCGGCCTGGAAAACGATGCCCCCGTGCGGTGTCCCGTAGGTGAAGAGCTTTGCGACAAGGTTCTTCGCCTCGTCTCCCTGGTCTTGGGCCACCTTCTGGATCATGCAACGCGCGATCAATCCCCCCATTGAATGCGCGACCAGAAGGACGCGCTTGTCTGTCCCATTGGTCTTGCGCTGAATCAACTTGATCAGGTCATACAAGCCCTTCGCGGCCGACTCGATATTGAATCCGTCTGCGGTGAAGTGCTTCCCGAGGTCACTGAAGACCCGCTCGTAAAACGGTCGACGAGGCGGCGCGGCGAACGTCGTGGCCGCTTGGTCATAGAACCGGTATACCCAGATTGAATCGGCCGGGACCGAGCCGTCGTCGTTGTTTTCCAAATAGGCTCTTTGATTACCCTGCACGAGCAGCTTGTACTGGTGGTCGATCATCAACCGCAGCATTGGCCCCTCGAATTGATAGAAAGCCGGCTCGCCGGATCCGTCCACGCGCACGTGGGTTGCGCCCCTGTTGAAGCCGTAAAACGGATCGTCGACCTGCGCATCGATCCCGGTGGTCGGCCCGGCATACCCGCGGATGTAAATAATCGGCAAACGCTCCACAACGCCTCACTTATCTCGTGATCGGAAGTTGGTGACGTGCGCGCCGGTCCGGATGGCCGGCGTCTCGCCGACATCATCGTGTCGCATCGCAGTCCGGCGGTGGAGCGTAATTCACTACTCGAATTCTCAACCGATCTTGACGAATTGTGAGCAGGGTGCGGCCTGACTCCCGAATGTGTGCGCCGAGCTGCGACTCTATGCATCCGCCGATCAACCCGAAGTTTCACGGCATTCGTGCGGGCAGCCAAGGGCGGGTTTGCCGAAAGCTCTTTACCTCACCACTGCCAATGGCACCATCTAGCTCGTGGACAGTGGCGGCGGAGTCTCTGGATGAACTGCAGGCATGGGCAACGTGGCTTGATACCTGCGGTGTCGCGCGATCAGCAGTTCGGGATGTGGCAGACGGCTTCGGGAAGATGTTCGACTTCGTCGATCCTGACGGAATCCAGATCGAGTTCATACACCTGAACCTCGGCTAACGGAGGCATGGTGCGTCGCCCCCCAGGCCGAAACTGAGGTAGCCGAACACCCTATGCAAGCTCGTCCATGGGCGTAATGCTCATCGGATGAGGGCTTGCATCTCTCGCACGGCGCCGGCGCTCAGACCGGGATCACACCAGGAGGAACGATATGTCAGCACCCACAGCCGAGGAGATCCGCGCCGCGGTCGAGCGACACGTGGAATTGTGGAACGCCGGTGACAAGGAGGCGTGGCTCGCGCACTGGAAGCGCGTCGTGCCGGGTGAGGTCACGATGGAGGACCCCGTGGGCACGCCAGTTAAGCGGGGGTGGGACGTCATGGGTGCGGTGTGGGACGCCTCGCCGAATGCCGACTGGAAGTTGGGCATCGGCATGCTTTACGTATGCGGGACGAGCGGCGCGGCCGTCATTCGCAACTCAGGCACCGTGAACGGCGAACCAACGCTTATCCAGAGCATCGAGATCTACAAGTTCGGCGACGACGGCTCGTTGCACACATCGACTTTCTGGGACCTCTCGAAGGGCAACGAGTACGCGCAGTGGACGGCGGAGACCGGCGAGGCGTAGCAGCAACGCGGCTATCGGCGCGGCTGATCCGCCCATTGGGTTGGCAGCGCTCACATTGAGCTCAGCAGGGCCTTGCGCCCTCGGACGTGAAGCTTGTTGAGAGTGGATTGGCGCAACTGGGCGATGCGCTCGACCATTCGGTTTCCAAGTGTGTCGAGCACGTCGCTGCTCAAATCTATTGGGGCCGGACACAAGTCGCGTTCCTCTTCGCTGGCGTGGGCGTCCAGGACCGTGACGAATGAGTGCCATTCGTCCTCGTATTGCGGCGCCATCGGCGGCGTCCGAAGGAGCACCGCCAGCTGATCCCAGACCTGCCGGTGCTCCGCATGGGCGATTGCGACGAGTTCGCTTGCCGCCGATACCGCCGGATAGAACAAGTCGTCCTCGATGCGCATGTGGATGTCCAGCTCGATCAACAGTTCATCGAGGACGTCTTGTCGCTCCTCGGTATCCGACGGTATCGCGGTGATCTTCTTGCAGAGTCCGCGTAAGAACCTGTGGTGCTCGAAAAGCACGTCGTAGGCATTCATTTCGCCACTCCGCGCACCTCGACAAGTCCGTCGCGGATCCGCACCGGGTAACTCGGCAGCGCCGCTGTCGCCGGTCCGCGCAGCACCTCGCCCGAATCGCACGCGAACCTGGAACCATGCCAGGGACACACGATTCGACCGCGGTCAATCCAGCCGTCATTCATCGGCGCACCCAGGTGCGGGCAATGCTCACCGGCGGCCAGCACCTGGCCGTCGGTGTGATAGAGAACCACGCCGACGCCGTCCACCTCGACCCGCTGCGGCTGGCCGTCCAGCGCCGTTGCCGGCAGCACCGGCGTCCAGTGGTCCCCGCTCAGCCGAGCGCCAGAGCGATCCACCCCGGTGCCCGATCCGTACACCAAAGCGCCACCCAGGTAGCCGCTACCAAGGGTGAGGCCGTAGCCCAGCGTGCTGCTCGCCATCCCGCGCAGGTGACGGCCGCGGCGGCGGTCCCACCACGACACCGCATACAGGCCGGTCGCGACCGCGTTCAGCAAGCCATGGACAAGACCGATCCGACGCGATTGCTCATGGGTGTGCTGCCAGTCCGTCAGACCGGTAGCGGCCGCACCGACGCTTCCAACAAGTCCCACGCCCAACGCGAACCTCGAAGCGTCGCGCAGTTGAGCGGCACGCCCGGGCAGCACACTGGCCGCGTCCATCGCGACAGCTGTCGCCACCGCTCCGGTCGGCACCGACGTCAACGCCGGATGCAGCGGATGACCGAGCCAGGTGCCGTGCAGCGCGTTGCTGACACGATCTCGATGCCGGCCCATGGCCGCGAACAGGAACGTCAGAGCGTGCTCCAGCCGATAGCTCGTCCGATCCAGCCACTCTTGTTGTCCCAGAGTTGTCTCTACAGCAGGTCCAACATTGCGGACCCGATCTTCAAGATGGTGCCAGCGCTCAGCCACAGCACCCCTCCTGTGCGCAAAAAGCGAATCGACGCGGGGCTCCCCAACTCCGCGACGGAAACGCCTAAATCTAGAGCGGCGCGGCGCACTCGTCTCGACGCCGCGTCGACTATGGACCGCAGCCGCCCGGCCCAGGCCATGACTGGTACACGTACTGCGACCGTGCGTCGTTCAATCGCGGACGGCCGAACCGGGGTGAATCAGGCCGAGCGGCGGATGCCGCGTGCGCGGCCGATGTCGCCCTTCAGGAGTAGGTCACGCTCGGATTCGGACAGGCCGCCCCAAACGCCGTACGGCTCACCGACTTCGAGTGCGTGCGAACGGCACGCCTGGATCACCGGGCACTGCCGGCACATCTCCTTGGCGCGTTGCTCACGCTGCATACGGGCACGGCCACGCTCCCCGTCGGGATGGAAGAACATCGACGAGTCAACGCCGCGGCACAGGCCTTGCAGTTGCCAGTTCCAGATATCGGCGTTGGGTCCAGGTAGCTGCTCCGGCTGTGGCATGGCTAGTCCTCTCTGCACGGCACGCCCAAGCGAGGTCAGGTTCGAGAAGCGATTGTGCAACTAAATTTGGTGTGGAGTCACCGATGACTACCCGTCATCGCTAGAACTTAGGGGTGACGGTGAATTTCCGTCAATAGGCGCTTAGTTTGGCAAAATACCGCAGCGTTGTAGGAAAATTAACTCTGCGTTCATCTGCAACGCATTTAGCGAACAAGAGACGTGCTACCAGCAAGTTGGACGCTGTTGGGATTTCGCAGCTCAGGGCCGTTACGCTGAGAAGGGGCAATTCATACACAGTGATTGTGATTAACATTTCAGTAACACAGCCACCACGAAGTGTTTACTACTATCACCGTGATTGAAACTCGTTGCACCTCGATGATTGAGCGAACGCTGGCCGCTGCCGCCTTCGGAACCCAGCCCCAAAGCTGGCCGCTGCCGACAGCGACGACACCAAACCAATTGTGGTTGCGGGCCGTCGCGTCCGGCGGGCAGGGTCGCTACGGCAGTGCGTACCGCGACCTGGCAGTGCTGCGCCGTAGCGTCTCGGGCGGCCGGCTGGTCTCGTTGGCCCACAGCACGCAGGGATCGTTCCTGCGCCAGCTCGGCTGGCATGCGCAGGCGCGGGGCTGGGACGGTCGTGCGCTGTCGCTGGCCGGTGCCGATCCCGAGGCCCGTGCCGATGCCCTCATCGGGCTGGCGGCCGACGCGCTGGGCGTCGGCCGTTTCGCTGCCGCGGCAACGTTGTTGACTCGGGCGGACTCGGTGCTGGTGCCCGCAACGGTGCCGGACAGGCTTGCGGTGCGTTGGCGGTGGGTGGGCGCCGAGTTGGCGATGGCCTCCGGTGAAGGGGACATCGCTGTCCGTCATGCCGAGGAAGCCGTTGAGTTGGCGCAGGCGATGCCCATCGCCTCGGCGCGGCACCGAGTCAAAAGCGATGTCGTGCTCGCTGCCGCCCTGTGTAGCGCGGGTAACACCGAGCGTGCCCGGGCGATCGCGGAGACGGCGCTGGAAGCCACCGAACGACTGGGGCTGATACCTCTTCGCTGGGCGCTGGCTTGCTTGCTGATCGATATCGGGAGCGTCACATTTGCGGTACAAGATCTGCGTGAAATTCGCGATGTCTGTGCAGGCCAGGTGCGGCGCGCCGGTGGGACGTGGCGTTCCGCTTGAAACGGCTATTTGGCCGTTATTGTCATGCATTAGTTAGCCCGCGTTAGCCCCTGCTGTGTCCGGTTCGTAACGTTGGAGAGACCGCCGTCGATGACAATTCAAGCGGAACGTCTCGACGCTGTGGTTGCGGAGGCCGTAGCAGGAGACCGAAACGCATTACGGGAGGTGCTGGAGACCATCCGTCCGATTGTCGTGCGATATTGCCGCGCCCGAGTCGGCACAACCGAGCGGGGTGGCCTGTCAGCCGATGACGTGGCTCAGGAGGTTTGCTTGGCCACAATTACGGCGCTGCCGCGCTACCGGGATCGGGGTCGCCCATTCCTGGCCTTCCTGTACGGCATCGCAGCCCACAAGGTCGCCGACGCCCATCGGGCCGCCGGCCGCGATCTTGCCTACCCCGCCGAATCACTTCCTGAGCGCTGGTCGGTCGACGCGGGCCCCGAGCAGATGGCCATCCAAGCCGATTCGGTCAGCCGTATGAACGAACTACTCGAGATCCTGCCCGCCAAGCAACGCGAGATCCTTATCCTGCGCGTTGTCGTCGGCCTCAGTGCCGAAGAGACTGCAGCCGCCGTCGGCAGCACCACGGGAGCGGTCCGGGTGGCCCAGCACCGTGCTTTGTCACGGCTCAAGTCCGAGATCGTCGCGGCAGGTGACTATGCCTGATTTTGGTTATGCACTCCCGGACCAACCCGCTTTGGACGAGTTGGCCCGCACCAATCTGCTCCTCGACGCGCTCGCTGAGCGTCAGCCGGTTGACATCGACGATCCCAACGAAGACGCGCTGGCCACCCTGTTGGAGGACTGGCGTGACGACTTGCGCTGGCCACCGGCCAGCGCCCTGGTTTCGCCAGAAGAGGCCGTCGAGGCGCTGCGGACCGGACTAGCCGACCGTCGGCGCGGCCGCCGCGGCCTGACGGCGATCGGATCGGTTGCTGCGACGCTGTTGGTCCTCAGTGGCTTGGGTGCCATGGTTGTCGAGGCCCGTCCCGGGGGCACGCTGTACGGGCTGCACGCGATGTTCTTCGACCAACCGCGGGTCAATGATGATCAGATCGAGTTGTCTGCCAAAGCTGAGCTGGCGAAGGTTCAGCAAATGATCAACCAAGGCCAATGGGACCAGGCCCAGAATCAGCTGGCCGAGGTGAGCAGCACCGTGCAGTCCATGAATGACGGGGCCAGTAGAAACGACCTGATGGACCAGGTGAATCTGCTGAACACGAAGGTCGAGACGCGCGACCCGAACGCGACGTTGCCCCCCGCCCCGGCGGTTCTCCCGGCGCCCCAAACGAAGCCGCCGAAGGCGCCGGCCGCCTCGACCACGCCGACGGTGTCGCCGACTCAAACCAGCACGCCACCGACGGCAGTCAGTCCGAGCACGACGTCGCCGACTCCGTCTTCGGGTCGGCACCGCCACCACGGCCAGAAACCCACACCGTCTTCGGCGGCGCCAGGCGGCTAGATACCGAAACGTTCAGTGATGCCGGTGAAAACCGTCGGCGTCTGATGTCGCTTCGTTGAGCGAAGCGTCGGCGTATCCCCGGCAGTAATCCCACGTGACGTAGGCGTCCGGTTCGGGGTCGTAGGCAGGTTCGTGCGGGCGGACAGTGCCGTCAATGAGCAGTTGGAGCAGGTTTGCCCGCAACATGTCCCAGTCGTGATAGTGGTCTTGCTGGCACTCGTCGCAGCACACCACAAGTCCGCGAATTCCCTTGTGCGCCAGCAGAGCTTCGTAAACGGCCAGATCGGCCAGGTCGGCCTCGACCGCCATTCGCTCTTGCTGATCCAGGGGCTGTCCCGGCTCGACGGCGTCCAGCGCCGCTGACGGGTCGCAGGGGTCGTTGGCAAACGGGTCGGGTGGCAAACCCGGTGGGAGGTGGTCGCGCACGCCTCTAGACTACGCAGGCGGCCCGTCATAACGCCAGCAGGGAGGCGCCGCAAGGTGTCGGTGACAACCGGGCCTGCGGCACGCCCGATCAAGCGAGTCTCGATGTCCTCCCAAGCCGATAGGATGGGATTCTCACTCCGCGTGCGTATGGAGGGCCTCACCGATGTCCCGTGGCATGTCCCACCTAGAAGACAGCTCCGAGCTGGTCGCCAGTCCGTACGTGCGCGTCGGCGGCCTGGCCGATGACCCGGTGCCGACCGGGGGCGACAACCCGCACAAAGTGGCGATGCTGGGGCTGACGTTCGACGACGTCTTGCTGCTGCCCGCGGCTTCCGATGTGGTGCCCGCCACTGCGGACACCTCCAGCCAGCTCACCAAGAAAATCAGGCTCAAAGTGCCGCTGGTGAGCTCGGCGATGGACACCGTGACGGAGTCGCGGATGGCGATCGCGATGGCCCGGGCCGGCGGGATGGGTGTGCTGCACCGCAACTTCCCCGTTGCCGAACAAGCCGGCCAAGTTGAGATGGTCAAGCGGTCTGAGGCCGGCATGGTCACCGACCCGGTCACCTGCCGCCCCGACAACACCTTGGCTCAGGTCGACGCGATGTGCGCCAAATTCCGGATCTCCGGGCTGCCGGTGGTCGACGAATCCGGTGCGCTGGTCGGGATCATCACCAACCGTGATATGCGGTTCGAGGTCGACCAGACCAAGCCGGTCGCCGAAGTGATGACCAAAGCCCCGCTGATCACCGCTCAGGAGGGCGTCAGCGCCGACGCGGCGCTGGGCCTGTTGCGCCGGAACAAGATCGAGAAACTGCCCGTCGTCGACGGCCACGGGCGGCTGACCGGGCTGATCACCGTCAAAGACTTCGTCAAGACCGAACAACACCCGCTGGCCACCAAAGACAGCGACGGCCGGCTGCTGGTTGGCGCCGCCGTCGGCGTGGGCGGCGACGCCTGGGTCCGGGCGATGATGCTCGTCGACGCCGGGGTTGACGTGCTGGTCGTCGATACCGCGCATGCGCACAACCGGCTGGTGCTCGAAATGGTCGGCAAACTCAAGGCCGAAGTTGGCGACCGGGTCGAGGTGATCGGCGGCAATGTCGCCACCAGGGCCGCGGCCGCAGCCCTGGTCGACGCCGGTGCCGACGCGGTGAAGGTCGGTGTGGGGCCGGGGTCGATTTGCACGACCCGGGTGGTGGCCGGCGTCGGAGCGCCGCAGATCACGGCGATCCTGGAGGCGGTCGCGGCCTGCGGCCCGGCCGGCGTGCCAGTCATCGCCGACGGGGGACTGCAGTACTCGGGCGATATCGCCAAGGCGCTGGCCGCCGGCGCGTCGACGGCCATGCTGGGCTCGTTGCTGGCCGGCACCGCCGAGGCGCCCGGCGAGCTGATCTTCGTCAACGGCAAGCAGTTCAAGAGCTATCGAGGCATGGGGTCGCTGGGCGCCATGCAAGGCCGGGGCGGGGCGAAGTCGTACTCCAAAGACCGTTACTTCGCCGACGACGCGCTCTCGGAGGACAAGTTGGTCCCCGAGGGAATCGAGGGCAGGGTGCCGTTCCGCGGTCCGCTGTCGTCGGTGATCCATCAGTTGACCGGCGGTCTGCGGGCCGCGATGGGTTACACCGGCTCGCCCACCATCGAGGTGCTGCAGCAGGCGCAGTTCGTCCGGATCACACCGGCCGGACTCAAAGAAAGCCACCCGCACGACGTCTCCATGACCGTCGAAGCGCCCAACTACTACGCACGCTGAGAGCGACATGGTCGAGATCGGGATGGGCCGCTCTGCCCGTCGCACCTACGAACTCAGCGAGATCGGCATCGTGCCGTCGCGCCGCACCCGCTCGTCGCAGGACGTGTCGACAGCGTGGCAGCTGGACGCCTACCGGTTCGAGATTCCGGTGGTGGCACACCCGACTGATGCTTTGGTGTCGCCGGAATTCGCTATCGAGCTAGGCCGGCTCGGCGGGCTGGGCGTGCTCAACGGTGAGGGGCTGATCGGCCGGCATGCCGATGTCGAGGCCAAGATCGCGCAGCTTGTCGAGGCCGCCGAGAAAGAGCCCGAGCCCTCGGCGTCGATCCGGCTGCTGCAGGAGTTGCATGCGGCGCCGCTGAATCCGGACCTGCTGGGCGCCGCAGTGGCCCGTATCCGTGACGCCGGGGTGACCACAGCGGTGCGGGTCAGCCCGCAAAACGCCCAGGCGCTGACGCCGGTGCTGGTCGCGGCGGGTATCGACCTGCTGGTCATCCAGGGCACGATCGTCTCGGCTGAGCGCGTGGCCAGCGACGGCGAGCCGCTCAACCTGAAGACCTTTATCGCTGAACTCGACGTGCCGGTGGTCGCCGGCGGTGTGCAGGACCACCGCACGGCGCTGCATCTGATGCGCACCGGCGCCGCCGGCGTCATCGTCGGCTACGGCTCCACGAGGGGGGTGACCACCACCGACGAGGTGCTGGGCGTCAGCGTGCCGATGGCCACCGCGATCGCCGACGCCGCCGCCGCGCGGCGCGAATACCTCGACGAGACCGGCGGTCGCTACGTGCATGTGCTGGCCGACGGCGATATCCACACCTCCGGCGAGCTGGCCAAAGCCATCGCCTGCGGAGCCGACGCGGTGGTGCTGGGCACGCCGCTGGCCGAAAGTGCCGAGGCGCTCGGCGACGGGTGGTTCTGGCCGGCCGCGGCAGCGCACCCGTCGTTGCCGCGCGGGGCGTTGCTGCAGATCGCCGTCGGGGAACGGCCGCCGCTGCAGCAGGTTCTCAACGGGCCGTCCGACGATCCGTTCGGCTCCCTGAACCTGGTCGGTGGTCTGCGCCGCTCGATGGCCAAGGCCGGTTATTGCGACCTCAAAGAATTCCAGAAGGTCGGCCTGACCGTCGGCTGCTGAGAAGCTCCTATACTGCCGAGATGCAACCGGATTACGACGTCCTGATCATCGGATCGGGTTTTGGTGGTAGCGTCAGCGCGCTGCGGCTGACCGAGAAGGGCTACCAGGTAGGCGTGTTGGAGGCCGGGCGCCGCTTCTCCGACGAGGAGTTCGCCAGAACATCCTGGGATCTGCGCAAGTTCCTCTGGGCGCCCAAGCTGGGTTGTTACGGCATCCAACGTATCCACCCGCTACGCAACGTCATGATCCTGGCCGGCGCCGGAGTGGGCGGCGGTTCGCTGAACTACGCCAATACGTTGTACGTGCCGCCGGAACCATTCTTCAAGGACCAGCAGTGGGCGCACATCAGCGACTGGCGTAGCGAACTGATGCCGCATTACGAGCAGGCGCAGCGAATGCTGGGCGTGGTGCTCAACCCGACGTTCACCGACGCCGACCGCATCGTCAAGGAGGTCGCCGACGAGATGGGGTGCGGCGACACCTGGGTGCCGACACCGGTTGGGGTGTTCTTCGGCCCCGATGGCACCAAGACACCGGGCAAGACGGTGCCCGACCCGTATTTCGGCGGCGCGGGGCCCGAGCGCACCGGTTGCTTGGAATGCGGCTGCTGCATGACAGGGTCCCGCTACGGTGCCAAGGACACCTTGGTGAAGAACTACCTGGGCCTCGCGGAATCGGCGGGTGCACAAGTGATTCCGATGACGACGGTGAAGGGTTTCGAGCAGCGGACCGACGGGTTGTGGGAGGTCCATACCGTTCGCACGGGAAGTTGGCTGCGCAGGGACAGGCGCACGTACACCGCCACCCACCTGATTTTGGCCGCGGGCACCTGGGGAACGCAGCATCTGCTGTTCAAGATGCGGGATAACGGCCGACTGCCTCGCCTTTCGAAGCGGCTGGGTGTATTGACCCGGACCAACTCGGAGTCGATCGTGGGTGCCGCGACGTTGGAGGTCTTGCCCGAGCTGGACTTGACCCATGGGGTGGCGATCACGTCGTCGATACATCCGACGTCGGACACACACATCGAGCCCGTCCGCTATGGCAAAGGTTCCAATGCCATGGGGCTGCTGCAGACCTTGATGACCGACGGCCCGGGCCCCGAAGGCACGGACGTGCCGCGGTGGAAGCAGTTGTTGGACCAAGCCCGCGAAGATCCGCGCGACATACTTCGGATGATCAATGTCCGCCAGTGGAGCGAGCGCACAGTGATCGCGCTGGTGATGCAGCACCTGGACAACTCGATCACGACGTTCACCAAACGCGGGAAGCTGGGCATCCGGTGGTACACCAGCAAGCAGGGACACGGCGAGCCGAACCCGTCATGGATCCCGGTCGGCAACCAGGTCACCCGCCGCATGGCCACCAAGATCGACGGCGTGGCCGGCGGCACCTGGGGGGAGCTGTTCAACATCCCGCTGACCGCGCACTTTCTTGGCGGCGCGGTGATCGGCGACGGTCCCGAGCACGGGGTCATCGACCCATATCACCGGGTCTACGGCTATCCGACACTGCTGGTGGTGGACGGCGCCGCAATCTCGGCGAACCTGGGCGTCAACCCGTCGCTGTCCATCGCAGCGCAGGCTGAGCGGGCTGCCTCGTTGTGGCCGAACAAAGGTGAGAACGATGAGCGGCCGCTGCAGGGCGACGCCTATCGCCGGCTGGCCCCGATCTCGCCGGAGCATCCGGTGGTGCCCGCCGACGCGCCGGGCGCGCTGCGGTGGTTGCCGATCCATCCGGTCAGTAGCGCCCGCTAGCTCGCAATCACCTCGAGCGGTGCGCCGCTGACCACCCGGCTGCGTTCCCCGTGCACATTGACGGGCACATCGCCCATCAAGGTGACCCGGTGCATGAGCCGCGGCTGGTTGTCATAGTCATCGATCGCCCGGTGCTGAGTGGCCCGGTTGTCCCAGATAGCAACGTCGCCCGGCACCCAGTTCCAGCGAATGGTGTTCTCGGGCATGGTGATTCGCCGTTGCAGCAATTCCAGCAGTACGCTTGACTCGTGGCTGTCCAGGCCCACGAAGGTACGTACGAAATCGCCCGCCAGTAGGGTGCGCTCACCGGTCTCCGGGTGCACCCGCACCACGGGATGCTCGGTCCGGAAATCCGGCTTCTCGAATGCCTGCCGGAACGCCCGCTGCGCGTCGGTCATTGAGATGGCTGCTTCAGTCGTCACGTAGTCGTAGCGGTTGGTGTGCAGTGCCCACAGATTCTCGACGAGGTATTTCAGCGGTTCGGGCAACTGCTCGTAGGCCGCTGCGGTCGACGCCCACAGCGTCGACCCGCCGTAGCTGGGCAGGGTGATCGCGCGCAGGATCGAGGCCGCCGGATAGTTGGCGGCGAACGTGACATCGGTGTGCCAGCGCGTCGCCTTGCCATACTCGGAGTCGATCGGGGTGATGATCGGCGCGTTCTTGGCGGCGAGCACCGCGGCCGCCGGGTGTCCGATCGGGGTGCCCAGCAGGCCGCCGAATGCGAGCTGCTGCTGGTCATCAAGGTGGTGCTGGTCACGGAAGAAGATCACCTTGTGGGTCAACAGCGCCTCGCGGATCCGGTCGACCGCGGCCGGCACCAGGTCGCCTCCGAGGCGCACCCCGTCGACCCGGGCACCGATACGGCTGCCCAGCTTGGTAACGGTGATCTGATCTGTCATTGCTGTCGTCCTTGGCTCAAGTTGAGATGTAGTCAGTTGACTACATCGGTTAGTGTAGTCATATGACTACGCGTTCGGCAACTGGACGTCGGAAGATGCCCACTGGGCGGGAAGAGGTGGCCGCGGCGATCTTGGACGCCGCCACCGACCTCTTCGCCGAGCGGGGCCCGGCCGCGACGTCGATCCGCGACATCGCCTCCCGATCGAAGGTCAACCACGGACTGGTGTTTCGCCACTTCGGCACCAAGGAACAGCTGGTCGGCGCCGTACTCGATCACCTGGGTGCCAATCTGACCGATCTGCTGCGCTCCAATGCGCAGGCCGATGTCCTGGAACGGGCTCTCGACCGCCAGATGCGGGTCATGGCCCGCACGCTGCTCGACGGGTATCCGGCAGCTCACTTGCAGCAGCGGTTTCCCAACATTACGACCCTGCTCGACTCGGTGCGGCCACTGCATGACAATGACACCAGCGCGCGGCTGGCGGTCGCCAATGCCCTTGCGCTGCAATTCGGTTGGCGGTTGTTCGCACCCATTCTGCGTTCGGCGACCGGGATCGAGGAGCTGACGGACGCCGAGTTACGCGAGGCGGTGCGCACCGAAGTGGGCCGGATCGTCCAACCGCACTGACGGCTCAGCCATCGGTCAGCTGTTGAACCAAGCTCCGCCGGTGCAGAGGCTCGCGGCCCGGGGGCTGCGGCGGTGGCGGCAGCAGCGGTTTGCGCCTGCGCACCGCTATGGTCGTCGGCTTCTGCGTGTTCAGCACAAGCTCTTCGCCGGCGTGCCGGATGGTCAGGCCGCCACCGGGGCCGTCGCGCAGGGTGTAGGTGACGTCGGAGTGGTTGGCGTCGACGGTGACCCGGAAATCGCGCCACCGCAACCGGAACCGCATTCGCGTAATGCCATCTGGCAGTTGGGGATCCAGGGCCAGGACGCCCTCGTCGTCGCGCAAGCCACCGAAACCGTTGACCAGCGCCATCCAGGCGCCGGCCAGCGACGCCATGTGCAGCCCGTCGCGGGTGTTGCTGTGCAAGTCGCGCAGGTCGATCAGCGCGGCCTCGTAGGCGTAGTCATGGGCCAGCTCCAGATGCCCGACCTCGGCGCACATCACCGCCTGAGTGCAGGCCGACAGCGACGAGTCGCGCACCATGCGCCGCTCGTAGTAGTCGACGTTGCGCGCCTTCTGCTCGGGTGTGAACGCGTGACTCTGCCACTGCATCGCCAGCACCAGGTCGGCCTGCTTGATCACCTGTGCTGGGTAGAGCCGCACATAGGCCTCGTGCAGGAGCAGCGGATAGGTCTGGTTGGCGTCAAAGTCCCACTCCGCGAAGGTGGTGAAACCTTCGCACTGCTGATGGACACCCAGTTCTTCGTCGTAGGGAATGTTGACCGCGGCCGCCGCGTCGCGCCAGGCCGCCGTCTCCTCGGTGGTGACTAACATTTCCGTTGCCGCGTCGGGATGGCGGTTGCAGGCATCGGCGGCGACGACCAGGTTGTGTGCCGCCATCAAGTTGGTGAAGACGTTGTCGCGCACGATCGCCGTGTACTCGTCGGGGCCGGTGACCCCGTCGAGGTGCCAGACGCCGTGGCGGTCGTGGTGCCCGAGTGACATCCACAGCCGTGCGGTCTCGATCAGCACCTTGATACCGCAGTCGGCCTCCAGCGAATCGTCGCCGGTGACCACGCGGTAGCGCTCGAAGGCCATCGCGATGTCGGCGTTGATGTGAAACGCCGCGGTGCCGGCCGGCCAATAGGCCGAGCACTCCTGCCCGCGGATGGTTCGCCAGGGAAAGGCGGCACCTTCGAGGCCGAGTTCGCCCGCCCGCTCCCTGGCCAGGTCCATTGTCGAGGCCCGCCACCGCAGCGCGTCGGCGACCGTATGCGGCGCGGTGTAGGTGAGCACCGGCTGCACGTAGCCCTCGGTGTCCCAGAAGGCGTGGCCGTCGTAGCCGGTTCCGGTGAGCCCCTTGCTGGGAATGGCGCGGCGTTCGGCCCTAGCGCTGGATTGCAACAGGTGAAACAGCCCGAAGCGCACCGCCTGCTGAGATTCGGAGTCGCCCTCGACCTCAACGTCAGCGCAATCCCAGAACTCGTCGAGATACTTCCGTTGCGAGTCCAGCAGGCCCTGCCACCCGGTGTAGCGGGCTCTGTGCAGTGCGGCGGCGGCCTGGTCGCGCAGTGCCGGACGGGAACGCAGACTTGACCAGCCATATGCCAGGTATTTGACAATGCGCAGCTTTTGCCCCGGGCGCAGCCCGCAGATCACCGTGGTGCGGGCCAAGTCCTCACGTGCGTCGGTGCTGACCTCGACTCGTCCGGGCACGTCGATCTCGTGATCCATCGCGGCGGCCATCATCAGCGCGCTGCTCCGGGTCCGGTGCATGAGAAGCCCTCCGTACTCGGTATTTTCGTGGTCGACGGCCTCCAGCGGGTTGTCCAGAATCGCCGCTACCCGCGGGTCGGCCGATGTTGTCGGTTGATCCTCGTTGGTGACGAGTTCGGACTGCACCGTCACACGAACGAATTCTTCGACCGCCTCGACGACGTATTCGATGGCCGCGACGCTGCGTTGCGCCAGTGACACCAGCCGGGTGGACACCACTTTGACCTGCTTGCCTGAGGGTGAGCACCAGTGCGCCAGGCGGGTCAGCGTCCCGGAGCGCAAGTCCAGAATCCGTTCGTGGGAGAGCAATTTGCCGTACCGGACGTCGAACGGCTCGTCTCCGACCAACAGGCGGAAGATCTTGCCGTTGGTGACATCGACGACGGTCTGGCCGGCCTCCGGATACCCATAGCCGGCCTCGGCATAAGGCAGTGGCCGGATTTCGTAGAAGGAGTTCAGGTAGGTGCCCGGGAGGCCGTGCGGCTCCCCTTCGTCGAGGTTTCCGCGTAAGCCGATGTGCCCGTTGGACAGCGCGAAGAGCGATTCTGACTGAGCGATCAAGTTCAGATCGAGCTTGGTTTCGCGGACTTGCCACGGTTCGACGGGGAAGGCTTCCTGAGTGATCATGACTGCAGCAATTCGGCCAGATCATTGACCACTACGTCGGCACCGTTTTGCCGTAAGTCCTCGGCCTGGCCCACTCGGTCGACGCCCACCACGAAGCCAAAGTTACCGGCCCGGCCGGCCTGCACGCCGGATAATGCGTCTTCGAATACGGCGGCCGCGTCGGGGGCGACGTCGAGCAACTGTGCCCCGCGCAGGTAGCAGTCGGGGGCCGGCTTGCCGGCGATGTGCTCTTCGCGCAGCGTGACGCCGTCCACCCGCTGCTGGACGAACCGGTCCAGGCCGGTGATCTCGAGCACGTCGCGGGTGTTGGCGCTCGAGGACACCACGGCGATACCGAGGCCCGCGGCCGAGGCCGCCTCCAGATAGCGCCGCGACCCGTCGAATACCTCGACACCGTCTTCTTTTAGGACCTTCTGGAACATGTCGTTTTTGCGGTTGCCCAGGCCGTATACCGTCTCGGCGTCGCCGGGATCGTCGGGATTGCCGTCGGGCAGCTCGATTCCCCGGCTGCTCAGAAATGACCGGACGCCGTCTTCGCGTTTCTTGCCGTCCACGTATTTCCGGTAGTCCGCGGCAGCGTCGAACGGAACGAACTTCTCTCCGGTCTGCTTGGCCCGTTGCGATAGGTAGGCGTCGAACATGGCCTTCCAGGCCTTGGTATGCACGCTCGCAGTATCGGTGAGCACACCGTCGAGATCGAACAGGCATGCGCTGATGTCGCGCGGAATCCCGAGCGGCCCACGCGGGCCCGGATGGAGATCGTCACCGAGAAGCTGAGCGGACATTCGTCGCGGCACGGACCGTACCTCAGCCCGCTAAGCCAGATCAGGGTTACGACCCGGCTGCGGGCGCCACAACGCCTTCGTCTACGAATCTCAGGACGAGTATGTCGCACCGTCGGTCGCGTTCCTGAGGGAGGGCCTCGAGGCGGGCGAGGGGGCAATCGTCGCGAACACACGGCCGGGCTCGCAC
>DATIOT010000473.1:0-2608 GCA_035472875.1 Mycobacterium sp. | reverse complement strand
GAAGCCAGCCTGGAAAAGGGCCCGCGGCTGGGTGTGCTGGGGGTGGTCGTTGAAATCGAAGGGCGGCCGGTGTCGACGTTCGGTTGCGACGGGGTGTTGGTGTCGACGCCGACCGGATCTACCGCCTACGCGTTCTCCGCGGGCGGTCCGGTGTTGTGGCCGGACCTGGAAGCAATCCTGGTGGTGCCCAACAATGCTCACGCTCTGTTTGGCCGGCCGATGGTTACCAGTCCCGATGCCACGGTCGCAATCGAGATAGAGGCAGGCGGTAACGACGCCCTGGTGTTCTGCGACGGCCGTCGCGAGATGGTGCTTCCGGCCGGCGGACGGCTCGAGGTGACTCGCTGTGGGACGCCGGTGAAATGGGCGCGCCTGGACAGCGCGCCGTTCACGGACCGCTTGGTGCGCAAATTCCGGTTGCCGGTGACCGGTTGGCGCGGGAAGTAACGGCGCTGCCAAGGTGCTGACCGAAATACGAATCGAGTCGCTGGGCGCCATCAGCGTTGCGACCGCCGAGTTCGATCGCGGCCTTACGGTGCTGACCGGTGAGACCGGCACCGGCAAGACCATGGTGGTGACCGGGCTGCACCTGCTCGGCGGCGCTCGGGCCGACGCCACCCGCGTGCGCTCAGGGGCCGACCGTGCGGTTGTCGAAGGTCGTTTCACCACAACCGATCTCGATGACGCCGCGGGTGCAGAGCTAGACGAGATGCTGGACACGTCGGGAGCCGAGCGTGACGAGGACGGCAGCGTGATCGCGCTGCGCTCGGTCAGCCGCGAGGGACCGTCGCGCGCCTATCTGGGCGGTCGCAGTGTGCCGGCCAAGTCGCTGAGTGGTTTCACCACCGAGCTGCTCACGCTGCACGGGCAAAACGACCAGCTGCGGTTGATGCGGCCGGAGGAACAACGCGGCGCGCTGGACCGCTTCGCGGCCGCCGGTCTCATGTTGGAGCGCTATCGCAAGCTCCGTGACGCGTGGCTGTCGGCGCGACGCGACCTCATTGACCGGCGCAACCGAGCCCGTGAGCTCGTCCAAGAGGCCGACCGACTGAAATTCGCGCTCAACGAAATCGACGCCGTCGACCCGCAACCCGCAGAGGACGATGCGTTGGTCGCCGATATCTTGCGGCTTTCCGAATTGGACACGCTGCGCGAGGCCGCCGCCACAGCGCGCGCGGCGCTGTCCGCAGACGACGCAGACGCATTCGGTTCGAGTGCCGCCGACAGCCTGGGGCGGGCGAGAGCCGCACTCGAATCGGCTGACGATGCCGCGCTGCGGACGTTGGCCGAACAAATCAGCGAGGCGCTAACGGTAGTCGTCGACGCGGGCCGCGAACTCGGCGCCTATCTAGAGGAGCTGCCGGTCGATGCCAGTGCGCTGGAGTCCAAGCTGGCCCGTCAAGCCCAACTGCGCACGTTGACCCGCAAGTACGCGGCCGACATCGACGGGGTGCTGCGGTGGGCGCAGGAATCGCGGGAACGGCTGGCGCAACTCGACATCTCCGAGGAAGGCATGGCAGCACTGGCATCTCGGGTCGACGAGCTGGCACGCGAATTATCGGAGGCCGCAGTCGATCTCAGTAAGATTCGGCGCAAAGCCGCCAAGCGGCTGGCAAAAGAGGTAACCGCAGAGTTGTCCGCGCTGGCGATGGCCGATGCCGAATTCACCATCGCCGTGACTACCGATCTCGCGGCAAACCAGGACGACGCCGACGCACTCAAGCTGTCCTCCGGCGAGCTGGCCCGGGTCGGTGGCGATGGCGTCGACCAGGTCGAGTTCGGCTTCGCAGCACATCGCGGTGTGACGCTGCTGCCGCTGGCGAAGAGCGCGTCCGGTGGCGAGTTATCCCGCGTGATGCTGGCTCTGGAAGCGGTGCTGGCAGCGTCTGCGGCCGGCACCACGATGGTGTTCGACGAAGTCGACGCCGGCGTCGGCGGCTGGGCGGCAGTCCAGATCGGGCGGCGGCTGGCGCGGCTGGCCCGTACCCACCAGGTCATCGTGGTCACCCATCTGCCCCAGGTCGCGGCATATGCCGACGTGCACCTCGTGGTGCACAGCACTGGAGGAAAGGGTGCCAGTGGAGTGCGGCGAGTAACGGGCGACGACCGGGTGGCCGAGCTGGCGCGCATGCTGGCCGGACTGGGCGAATCCGATAGTGGCCGCGCGCACGCCCGTGAACTGCTCGACGCGGCTCAGAACGATGAGATCTAACCGAGGTTGACCCGCGAGCGGCTGTGGGCCCTTTTTGCTTCTGGGGCTCATTTCGCAGAACAAGTCGACATTCGAGACCATATCGGCATCAGTCTGTTACAGATGTGACTGTAGATAACTTCTGAGGCTGATGTTACGGCGCGCCTCCTCGCCTCGGCCGTGCTTCACGGACAGAATCGCCCCCATGAGGATGTCAGGGTTGCTATCACGTAGTACCTCCCGGCCGGGCCTAACCGGCACCGCTCGGGTTGACCGGAATATCGACCGGTTGCTGCGTAGGGTCTGTCCCGGCGACATCGTGGTACTCGACGTCCTGGATCTGGACCGCATCACCGCGGACGCGCTGGTGGAAGCCGACATCGCCGCCGTCGTCAACGCATCGCCGTCCGTCTCGGG
>DATIOT010000472.1:0-4438 GCA_035472875.1 Mycobacterium sp. | reverse complement strand
GTGGTGCGGGCTTTGGCGGTCGTCATCGGTTTCCTTCTTCAGCGGTATGTGCTGCCAATGCGGGCCAGTTGTGCAGTGGCGGACCCAAGGGTGAGCTCGTTGTGCTTGGCCCACAGGAAGTAGCGGTGCAGGGGATAAGTGATGTCGATCCCGATGCCGCCGTGGACGTGTTGTGTGGTGGCGGCAACCCGAGCACCGGCCTCGGCGGCCCAGAACTTCGCGATGCGGGCGGCCCGGTCAGCGGGCCGTCCCTGCGCGATCAGCCAGGCCGCATGCCAGGTGGTCCACCGGATCGCTTCGACGTCGATGAAGGCGTCGGCCATCCGCTGCTGCACCGCTTGAAAGCTCCCGATTGGGCGGCCGAATTGCTCACGGCCGGTGGTGTATCCGGCGGCGATCCGCAATGCGCGGTCTGAGACGCCGAGCTGGATCGCGCACAGCCCGACCAGGGCGCGGGTGTGCAGCGATCCGATCAGCTTCCTGCCGTCGCCCGGATGCCCGAGTCGGCTCTCACTGGAAACGATTGCGCCGTCCAGGAATACGTCCGCGTGAGGTTCGCGATTGGTGGTCGCCACCGGCCGAACCTCGACGCCGTGGGTGTCGGCCGCGAGCAGGAACAGGCCTACGTCACCGTCATCGGTAGTGGCGGGAATCACCAGGGTATCGGCGAGTTGAGCGGCCGGCACCAGCTCTTTGGTCCCATCCAGCCGCCAATGCGGGCCGTCGCGGCGTGCGGTGGTGGACGGGTTGGTCGGGTCGGACCGGGCGGGCTCCTGCAGGCCCGCACTCAGGATGCGGGTTCCCGCGACGACTCCGGGCAGGAAGCGTCGCTGCTGCTCCGGACTTCCGTGCCGGGCGATTGGGTCAGCGCCCAGCACCAGCGTCGCGTAAGCCGGCACCGGAGCGACGCTCCACCCCACCTCGGCCAGCAGCACCCCGAGTTCCACAAAGCCGCCGCCGTTGCCGCCGACCTCTTCCGGCAATGCGGTACCTAACAGGTCGACGGCCGCGAGTTCTTTCCAGAGCGCGTCGTCGTGGCGGGCTTCGCCGGCTTCGAGTTGTGTGAGGCGTTCGGGTGCGGCTCGGCGGTCGAAGAGTTCGCGGGCGAGTTTGGCGATAGTCTCTTGTTCTTCGGTGAACGTGAAGTCCATGCGCGGTTACCTAGGCACTCGGCCGGAACTGGTGCAGCACCAGGTCGTTGTCGAAGGTCTGGTAGTACACCTCGACCGGCATTCCTACTGTCACGTCGGCCGGATCGATGTCGGTGAGGTTGGACACCAGCCGCACGCCCTCCTCGAGTTCCACCAGCACGACGACGTAGGGATAGTCGAAGAAAGGGAACCGGGGTTCGTGTGGCATCACGTAGCTGTACACCGCGCCGCGACCGGACGACTCGATCGCATCCCAGTCCAGGGAGCGGCATTTCGGGCACATCGGCCTGGGCGGGTTGCGCAGCGCTCCACAGCCGCCGCAGCGCTGGATCAGGAGTTTGTGCTCGCGCAGCCCGCTCCAGAAGAACTCGGTGTCCCGGCTGATGGTGGGTGCCAGTCGGGCGGCCATCAGCGTTCCGGCCTGAATCGCAGCACCCGGAATCGCTGGCGCCCCAGTACCTCGCCGTTCTGGTCGGTGTACGTCGTCAGCCAGGTCAGGAAGAAGCCGGTGCCCAAGGCCGTCTTCTTTTCGTCGGACACCGATTCGTAGACCGTCGTCGCGCTGATCACGTCGCCGAGCCGGGGACAGCGTTCGATCTCAAACTCCGAGTTGGTCGCCACCGTGCTGGTGTAACCGGCCTCGTCGAGGAATGCCGTTGGGTTGCTCTTGAGCTCGATGGGGGCGCCACCTCGATCCCCGATCCCTTCCAGTTTCGGCGACGGCATAGTCCAGGTCTGCAGCATGACCGGCGGTGACACGATGCCACCGAACCTCGAGGTGGCTGCGAACTCCGGGTCGAGGTAGACGGGATTCATGTCGGCCAGGGCGTACGCCCAGTGCCGGATCATCGGTTGATTGACCGGATCTGGTGCCACCGAGGGCTTTCCGGTACCGCCGGTCGGCTGGTCGACGAGGGCCCGCAGCTTGCTCTGTAACTCTGAGTCGGTCACGTGCTCTGTCCTCCTGACTTGTCCGTGGCCCGAAGGTCACGAGGTGCTCGCGGCATGCCCAATCCGGCCATGGCGATGATGTCGCGCTGAATTTCGTTGGCGCCGCCACCGAACGTGTTGATGACCGCAAATCGGTACGCGGATTCCAGGGCTCCACGCAGCGGTGCATCGGCGCCGCGGCGCAACCCGTTGTGGTCGAGCACTTCCAACAGCTGGCGGGCGACCTGCTGGGTGAGCTCGGTACCGAACACCTTCGCGGCTGACGCCTCTCCCATGTTGAGAACACCCTTGGTCATCGCCGTGTTGACCCGCAGATTGACCAATTTGTATGCGGCGACCTGCGCTTCGACCCGGGCGAGCGCAAGCTGCATCCAGGGTTGGTCGATGACGCGCCCTCCGTCGACTTCGGTGGTGGTGGCCCAGTCCAGCGTCTTCTCGAACAGCGGCTCGAGCGCACCGAGATTGCCCAGGGCTGCCCGCTCGAAGTTCAGCTGGGTGGTGATCAGCTGCCAGCCTTGGTTCTCGCCCCCGACCAGTGCACTCGCCGGGACCCGAACGTCGTCGTAGAACGTGTAGAAGGTGGAGATGCCGGGCATGGTGTGCAGCGGCTGCCACGAGAACCCCGGCGACGAGGTGGGCACGATGAGGATGGAAATACCCTTGTGTTTCTTGGCATCCGGATCGGTGCGAGCCGCCAGCCAGATGTAGTCGGCATAGGCGGCGCCGCTGGTGAACATCTTCTGACCATTGATCACGTACTCCGCGTCCGGTCCTGAGCCGTCTCGCACCGCGGTGGTGCGCAGTGATGCCAGGTCGCTTCCCGCCCCGGGCTCGGAATAGCCGATCGCGAACTCGATGCTGCCGTCGAGAATTGCGGGCAGAAACTTCTGTTTGTGTTCCTCGGTTCCGCACTGCATGAGCGTCGGCCCGACCGTGTTGAGCGTCACCAGCGGGATCGGGGCGTTGACCCGGCGCGCCTCCTCGGAGAAGATGAATTGCTCGATTGCCGAAAATCCCCGTCCGCCATACTCTTTGGGCCAGCCGACGCCGAGCAGGTTGGCCGCAGCCAGGGCGCGTATGCACTCCCGTACCTCGGGACCGCCCTCGATGCGTTCGTCGATCGCGGCGATGCGCTCCGGTGTCATCACCTGCTCCAGCGTGGCGCGGATCTCGGCGCGCAGCTCCTCCTGCTCGGGCGTGTACTCGAGTACCATTGCTCAATTGCCCACACTGAGCCGCACCGGCATCCGCTTGACGCCGGGGATCATGGTCGCCCGCATCCGGTCCACCTCACCCACCAGCTCGAGCTTGGGGAAGCGGCGCAGCAGTTCGTCAAACATGACGGATGCCTCCAGCCGCGCCAATTGCGCCCCCAGGCAGGAATGTTCACCGCACCCGAACGCGATGTGTGGGTTCGGATGCCGGGTCACCTTGAACTCTTCTGAGTCGGAACCGAATATGTCCTCATCCCGGTTGGCCGACCCGTAGAGCATCACCACCGCCTCGCCTTTGCGGATCAGCTGACCGCGAATCTCCACGTCGGTCGTCGCGGTGCGCGCCATGTGGACCACCGGGCTGTTCCACCGCAACATCTCTTCGACGGCGCCCGGGATCAACGAAGGATCCTCGACCAGCAGGCGGCATTGGGCGGGATGCGCGATGAGCGCGAGAGTGCCCAGTGCGATCAGATTGCGGGTGGTTTCGTTTCCGGCTACCAGCAACAGAAACGCGAATTTGAGCAGCTCTTCGTCGGTGAGCCGGTGTCCGTCGATCTCGGCGCCGACCAGAATTGACAGCATGTCGTCACGAGCTTCGGTATGCCTGGCGGCGATCAGCTTTTGGAAGTATTGGTAGAGCTGGCTCATGGCCACGGAGGTGTCGAGTTCGATCTCGGGGTCGGCGGTTCCGGTGGTCGCGTCAGACCAGGCCCGGAATTGCTCCCAGTCATCAGGCGGGGCGCCGATCAGCTCGGCAATGATACGGGTGGGCAGGGGAGCGGCGATCTCTTCGGCGAACTCGTGGGTCGAATCGGGTTCGACGCGGTGAAGGATCCCGCGCACGATCTCGCGGATTTTCGGTTCGAGTATCGACACCTGCCGCCGAGTGAACCCCGAGTTGATCAGCTTGCGCAGCTGCCGGTGCCGTGGCGGGTCGGTGAAGATCAGGCTTCCCTCCTGTACCGGGTTCTCATACGCCGGGTCCGGGATGGTGATGCCCTTGGTTGAGCAGAACATGGCCGGGTTGCTAGATACGAAGCGGATGTCTTCGTATTTCAGTAGCGCGCAGAAGTTGGTGACATCGTTCCAGCACACCGGCGACGTCGCGCGCAGCTCGCG
>DATIOT010000471.1:0-1746 GCA_035472875.1 Mycobacterium sp. | reverse complement strand
GCTGGCGCGCCACCTCCGCGGTCGGGGCCTGGTGGTGATCGAGGTTGATCGTCCGAACCGCCAGGAACGTCGCCGCAAACGGCAAGTCCGACGAGCTCGACGCGATCGAAGCGGCACGGGCGGCGTTGTCGGGGCGGGCGTCGGGGATCGCGAAGTCCGCCGATGGAGACGTCGAGGCGATCCGCGCGTTGCTGGTGGCGCGCCGCTCGGGCCGCAATGTGCGCACCAAGTACTTGAATCAGATCCGCCATCTCGGGTTCACCGCGCCCGACGAGCTGCGCGAACGGCTCCGGGACGTGCCCGCTGACCAGTTGGCGTGCACCGCGGCGGCGTTGCGTCCCACCGCCGGGAGCGACACCGTCATGTACGCGACGAAGCTCGCGATCGCGATGCTGGGACGACGCGTCGTCGCGCTCGACGCCGACGCCAAGCATCTCGACGGTGTCCTCGACACGTTGGTGCGTCGCCGCGCCCCGAAACTGCTCGAGGTCTACGGCGTCGGCACGCACACCGCCGCGATCCTGTTGGTCGCCGCCGGCGACAACCCCCACCGGCTCGACAACGAAGCCGCGTTCGCGCATCTGTGTGGCGTCGCACCCCTCCCCGCGTCGTCGGGCAAGACCCAGCAACGCTTTCGGCTCAACCCCGGCGGCAACCGCCAAGCCAACCATGCCCTCTGGCGGATCGTGTTCACCCGCATGAGCAACGATGAACGCACCCGCAACTACGTCGCTCGTCGACTCGCCGAAGGCCGCACCACCAAAGAGATCATGCGCATCCTGAAGCGTTACGTCGCCCGCGAGCTCTACCCCTACCTCGTGGCCGACTGACCAAATCTGGAGTGGCGGGCCTGGCCCACGAATGCCCCGACGCCCCGGCTGTCCTTCGAACGAACCGCCGGCCCGTCACTCCCGAACACCATCGGCACCGCATGGCCTCATAAGAGCCTGCCCTCACCCGAGTGGCCCATCACTGGTCTGCCAGCACCCGCCGAAACCGACCCTTGACAACACATAGGAGCTTCGCTCTGGAGCGGTTACGCGAGTGGGCGCGCTCGGTGGCGCCACTGAGCACCGCTGCACGCCGATCGGCAGATCTGCGTGCACGCGCCGCACGGGAACGGGCACCATGCGCTCGTCGCGTGACGCGTCAGAATGTACGAGCATTGCCGCCCGTTCCGTGTGAGACGAATGGTCGAATGGTGACGGCACATCCCTCCTTTGCCGGACATCGGGTGTACGGTCAACTTGTTCGCTTTTCGGGAGCGACGCCGAGTTTGAGCCTGGCCTAGACCCTGCTCGAGTTTGAGCCCTCCGCCTCTTCCGTTCGAACACGCGGGAGTGGCCTGATGAACGGTGTTGCGGTGTGCCGGAAGCTCGTCGCCATCGTCGCGGTCGGGTTGTCGGGGTCGGGGATTCTGGTCGCGACATCGGCTACGTCCGGTGCGGCTGCGGCCGGGGGGTGTGCAGGCACGGCGTACGTGACCAACGAGTTCGGCGGCACGGTGTCGGTGATCAACACGGCGACGGGTGCGGTGTCAGCCACCATCACCGTCGGCAAGGGTCCGGTCGAGGTGGCGATCACCCCCGACGGCAAGCATGCCTACGTAACCGACTACGTGGGCGGCCAGGGTGACACGGTGTCGGTGCTCACGACCGCGACGGGTGCGGTGTCTGCCCCCATCACCGTCGGCAAGGCTCCGGTCGGGGTGGCGATCACCCCTGACGGCAAGCACGCCTACGTGAC
>DATIOT010000470.1:0-6777 GCA_035472875.1 Mycobacterium sp. | reverse complement strand
GGCCCTGCCGAAGGCAGTTGTCTGGGGAGCGCAACAGAACCAGCGGGCGGGCACGGTGCGGGATCGCCAGGCCGCACTCGATCACCTGGCGAAGAAGTTGGCGAAACCCGAGTCTGGGGACCGGGTTACCCATGGCTAGGCTGCCATTCGGTGCAACGGGCGGCGCGAATCCAGCCGAAAGGTTTGGAAATAGCGCCATTTCGGACCGTGGGGTGCGCGCCCGATGACGGCCATCCGCTCTAACCGATCAATACCGCGTACCGCGGCTTGATCACCTCATCGATTACCGCCAGCCGCTCGTCGAACGGAATGAAGGCCGACTTCATCGCATTGATGGTGAAACGCTCGAGATCACTCCAGCCATAGCCGAACGCCTCTACCAATCGGTGCATTTCGAGACTCATCGAGGTATCACTCATCAGCCGGTTGTCGGTGTTGACGGTCACCCGGAACCGCGAGCGGGCAAGCAGATCGAACGGGTGGTCCGCGATGCTTTTGACAGCGCCGGTCTGCACGTTCGAGCTGGGACACAGCTCCAGCGGGATTCGCTTGTCCCGCAGGATCGATGCCAGCCTGCCCAACCGGACCTCCCCAGCTTCGAGGCCATCTTCGACGAGGTCGATGTCGTCGACGATCCGTACCCCGTGACCCAACCGGTCCGCGCCGCAGAATGCGATCGCCTCATGGATGGAGGGCAGACCGAACGCCTCGCCCGCATGGATAGTGAAGCGCGCGTTGTGGTCTCGCATGTACTCGAAAGCATCCAGGTGCCGCGTCGGCGGGTTGCCGGCCTCAGCGCCCGCGATGTCGAACCCAACCACTCCCTTATCCCGGAACCGGATCGCCAGCTCGGCGATCTCCCGGGACACCGCGGCGTGCCGCATCGCGGTGACCAAAAGGCGCACCTTGATGGGACGGCCCGCGGCGGCGGCGGCCTTCTCGCCGGCGGCGAAACCCGCCAGCACGGCATCGACGATCTCGTCGAAGCACAGCCCGCGGTCGATGTGCAGCTCAGGAGCGAACCGCACCTCGGCATAGACCACCGAATCGGCGGCCAGGTCTTCCACGCACTCATAGCCAACGCGGTAAAGCGCCTCGGGTGTTTGCATCACCGCGACGGTGTGTGAAAACGGCTCCAGGTAGCGCTCCAGCGACCCGCTGTGCGACCGGGTGCGGAACCAGGTCGCCAGCTCGTCGACGTCCGTGACGGGCAGCCCGTCGTAACCGGTCTGGCCGGCGATGTCCAGCACAGTCGACGGGCGAAGCCCACCGTCGAGGTGATCGTGCAGCAGGGCCTTCGGTGCCTTCCTGATTTGCTCCAGCTCCAGAGGTGAGGTCACTTGGCGATCCGATCGATGATCAGCGGCCGCGGCACCGGTGGTGTGTCGCCGACGCTCCAGCCGCCGTCGAGCTCGGCCATCGCGGCGCCGAAGCGTTCCGGAGTGTCGGTATAGAGGGTGAACAACGGCTCGCCGGCCGCGACCGGTTCCCCGGGACGCCGGTGGATTCTGACGCCGGCACCGAACTGCACCTGTTCGCCCGGGCGGGATCTGCCCGCACCGAGCCGCCATGCTGCCAGCCCTACTGCCGTCGCGTCGATATCGCCCATTGTGCCGCCCCGGCCGGCGGTCACGGTCTCGGACTGCGCACCGATCGGCAACGGTACCGACAAATCACCGCCCTGCGCAGCGACGAGCCGGCGAAATCGGTCCATGGCGGTGCCGTCGCGCAGCGTCTGTGCCGGATCCCGGCCGTCGATCCCGGCAAGCTCGAGCATCTCGCGGGCCAGCCGCAACGTAAGCTCCACCACGTCAGGCGGCCCGCCGCCGGCCAGCACCTCCAGGGACTCGGCAACCTCGAGCGCATTGCCGACGGTCGCGCCCAGCGGGCAGTTCATGTCCGTCAGCAGTGCGCGGGTGGGCACCCCGTGCGCGGCGCCCAACTCGATCATGGTGTGCGCCAACTCGCGGCACTGCGCCTCCGATGTCATGAACGCCCCGGAACCGACCTTGACGTCGAGCACCAACGCGCCTGCGCCCTCGGCCAGCTTCTTGCTCATCACCGAGCTCGCGATCAGCGGCAACGACTCGACGGTGGCGGTGACATCACGCAGCGAATACAGCTTGGCATCCGCGGGCGCCAGCTCGCCCGCAGCGAAGATCGCCGCGCCGACATCGACAAGTTGGTCACGCACGCGCTGGTTGGACAGCGCCGCGGTGAACCCGGCGATGGATTCCAGCTTGTCCAGGGTGCCACCGGTGTGCCCGAGCCCACGGCCCGATGCCTGCGGCACCGCCGCACCGCAGGCGACGACGACGGGCACCAACGGCAGGGTTACTTTGTCTCCGACACCGCCGGTGGAGTGCTTGTCCACGGTCGGCAGTGGCTTTTCGGGCCTGTCACGCGAGCGCAGATCGCTGAAGTCCATCCGCTCACCGGAGGCCAGCATCGCCGTCGTCCATCCGGCGATCTCGCCGCGGTCCATGCCGCGCAGAACAATCGCCATCAACAGGGCCGACATCTGTTCGTCGGCGACCCGGCCGTCGGTGTAGGCACCGACGATCCAGTCGATGGCGGCATCGGACAACCGGCCGCCGTCCCGCTTGGTTCTGATCACCGTCGGCGCGTCGAATGCGAAGTCGCTCAAGAACGTTCCCGGGCGAGGTCATCGGGACCGAAGGCGTCGGGCAGCAGTTCGCCCAGCCGGCGCGGCCCGGCCGGATGGTCGATCAGCAGCTCGGGTCCTCCGTGCTCCAGCAACACCTGACGGCACCGGCCGCACGGCATCAACACCGACCCTCGTTCATCGACGCATACCAGCGCGAATAGCCGGCCGCCACCGGTCGAATGTAGGGCGCACACCACACCACACTCCGCACAGAGACCAAGACCATATGAGATGTTCTCCACATTGCATCCGGTGACCACACGGCCGTCTTCGGCCAGCGCGGCCGCACCCACCCGGAACCGTGAATACGGCGCGTACGCACCCGCTGCTGCCTGGATTGCCTTGTCCCGCAACATATTCCAATCGATATCCGACATACCGCAACCCCCGCTCACCGATGAGCTGACTTGAGAAAGCCACCCTAACTCTGACACGGCACACGGCCTTGATCGGACTCTTTGGGTACCGCCTCACATCGTTGCCGGGCTAAGCTCGGTTGCCCGGCTTTAGTGTCTTGGAACTTCCCAGAAGGCGGTGAGGACGAGGGTGAGTACGCAGGCGACAAGCGCGGGTCCGGCCATATCCACACCAGCACCCGCGCGCAAGCGGCGGCCACCTCGGACCCTATATCGGGGGGATCCCGGTATGTGGTCGTGGGTGCTACATCGCATCACCGGTGCGACGATCTTCTTCTTCCTGTTCGTGCACGTTCTGGACACCGCTCTGGTCCGGGTGAGCCCGCAGACCTACAACGAGGTGATCCAGACCTACAAGACCCCGATCGTGGGCCTGATGGAGTTCGGCCTGGTTGCTGCGGTGCTTTTCCACGCGCTGAACGGGATCCGGGTGATCCTGATCGACTTCTGGTCGCAGGGCCCCCGCTACCAGCGGCTGATGTTCTGGATCGTTGGCATCGTCTACCTGCTGCTCATGGTTCCGGTGGCGGTGGTGCTCGGTATCCACATGTGGGAGCAGTTCCGATGAGTACTCCCGACCTTCAGCTCGGCCGCGGCCAGATAGCACCGGTCAAGCAGCGCAGCTACGACCGCCCTGCCAGCCTGGACAATCCCCGCTCGCCGCGGCGCCGCGCCGGCATACCCAACTTCGAGAAATTCGCGTGGCTGTTCATGCGGTTTTCCGGCATCGCCCTGGTGTTTTTGGCAATCGGGCACCTGTTTGTGATGCTGATGTGGCAGAACGGCGTCTACCGCATCGACTTCAACTATGTGGCCCAGCGCTGGCATTCTCCTTTCTGGCAAATCTGGGACATGGCGCTGTTGTGGCTGGCGCAGTTGCACGGTGGCAATGGGCTGCGCACCATCATCGACGACTACAGCCGCAAGAATTCCACCCGGTTCTGGCTCAACAGCCTGCTGCTGCTGTCGATGGGGTTCACGTTGGTGCTGGGCACCTATGTGCTGGTGACATTCGACCCAAACATCTCGTGAAAGGCGACCGGTGATCCAGCAACACCGATACGACGTGGTGATCGTCGGCGCGGGCGGTGCCGGAATGCGGGCAGCCGTCGAGGCCGGCCCGCGCGTACGCACCGCGGTGCTGACCAAGCTCTACCCCACCCGCAGCCACACCGGCGCCGCGCAGGGCGGCATGTGCGCCGCGCTGGCCAACGTCGAAGACGACAACTGGGAATGGCACACCTTCGACACCGTCAAGGGTGGCGACTACCTCGCCGACCAGGACGCCGTGGAGATCATGTGCAAGGAAGCCATCGACGCGGTGCTCGACCTGGAGAAAATGGGGATGCCGTTCAACCGCACCCCCGAGGGCCGCATCGACCAGCGCCGCTTCGGCGGACACACCCGCGACCATGGCAAAGCGCCGGTGCGCCGGGCGTGCTACGCCGCCGACCGCACCGGCCACATGATCCTGCAGACGCTTTATCAGAACTGCGTCAAGCATGACGTGCAATTCTTCAATGAGTTCTACGCACTCGACCTGGTGCTCACCCAAACCCCGACCGGCCCCGTTGCCACCGGGGTAGTGGCCTACGAGCTGGCCACCGGCAACATCCATGTTTTCCACACCAAGGCGGTCGTGATCGCGACCGGCGGTTCGGGCCGCATGTACAAGACCACCTCCAACGCGCACACCCTGACCGGCGACGGTATCGGCATCGTCTTTCGCAAGGGACTTCCCTTGGAGGACATGGAGTTTCACCAATTCCATCCGACCGGCCTGGCCGGCCTGGGCATCTTGATCTCCGAAGCCGTGCGTGGCGAGGGCGGCCGGCTGCTCAACGGCGAGGGCGAGCGCTTTATGGAGCGCTACGCCCCGACGATCGTCGACCTGGCGCCCCGGGACATCGTCGCCCGCTCGATGGTGCTGGAAGTACTGGAGGGCCGCGGCGCCGGCCCGCACAAGGACTATGTCTACATCGACGTCCGCCACCTCGGCGAGGATGTGCTGGAAGCCAAGCTGCCCGACATCACCGAGTTCGCCCGCACCTATCTGGGCGTGGACCCGGTGCACGAGCTGGTCCCGGTCTACCCGACATGTCATTACGTGATGGGTGGCATCCCGACCACCGTCACCGGACAAGTGTTGCGGGACAACACTTCCACCGTGCCGGGGCTGTACGCGGCCGGCGAGTGCGCGTGCGTGTCGGTGCATGGCGCAAACCGGCTGGGCACCAACTCGCTGCTGGATATCAATGTCTTTGGCCGCCGGGCCGGCATCTCCGCGGCGAGCTACGCGCAGGGGCACGACTTCGTCGACATGCCACAAGAGCCCGCGGCGATGGTCGTCGGTTGGGTGGGCGACATCCTCTCGGAGCACGGCAACGAGCGCGTCGCCGATATCCGCAACGCGCTGCAGCAGTCGATGGACAACAACGCCGCGGTGTTCCGCACCGAGGAGACGCTGAAGCAGGCGCTCACCGACATCCACGCACTCAAGGAGCGGTATTCCCGAATCACCGTGCACGACAAGGGAAAACGCTTCAACAGCGACCTGCTGGAAGCAATCGAGCTGGGCTTTTTGCTAGAGCTGGCCGAAGTCACCGTGGTGGGCGCGCTCAACCGCAAGGAGTCCCGCGGCGGCCACGCCCGGGAAGACTATCCGAACCGCGACGACGTCAACTACATGCGCCACACCATGGCCTACAAGCAGGGCACGGATCTGCTCAGCGACATTGCGCTGGACTTCAAGCCCGTCGTGCAGACCCGCTACGAACCCAAAGAACGGAAGTACTGATGACCGCAGGCGATACTGTCGAGCCGAGGGTCGAGCCGCCCCTGCCGCCGATCCCTGACGGCGCGGTGATGGTGACGGTGAAGATCGCCCGGTTCAACCCGGACGATCCTGATGCCTTCGCGAAAACCGGTGGCTGGCAGAGCTTCCGGGTGCCCTGCCTACCCAGCGACCGGCTGCTCAACCTGCTGATCTATATCAAGGGCTACCTCGACGGCACGCTCACCTTCCGGCGATCCTGCGCACACGGGGTGTGCGGCTCCGACGCCATGCGCATCAATGGCGTCAACCGGCTGGCCTGCAAGGTGCTGCTGCGCGACCTGCTACCCAAGAAAAAGCCGGGGCAACCGGGCAAATCGCTGACCATCACGGTCGAACCGATCCGCGGGCTGCCGGTGGAGAAGGACCTGGTGGTCGACATGGAGCCGTTCTTCGACGCCTACCGTGCGGTGAAGCCGTACCTGATCACCAGCGGCAACCCGCCGACGCGCGAACGGATCCAGAGTCCGACCGACCGCGCCCGCTACGACGACACCACCAAGTGCATCCTGTGCGCGTGCTGCACCACCAGCTGTCCGGTGTTCTGGCACGAAGGCAGTTACTACGGCCCGGCCGCCATCGTCAACGCACACCGCTTCATTTTCGACAGCCGCGACGAGGCAGCCGCCGAACGTCTCGACATCCTCAACGAGGTCGACGGCGTGTGGCGGTGCCGGACCACGTTCAACTGCACCGAATGCTGTCCGCGTGGCATCGAAGTGACGAAGGCGATCCAGGAGGTCAAGCGCGCGCTGATGTTCTCGCGCTAAGCGCAGTCTTCCGTGCCGGCTCGCCCCCTTCATAGGAGTGGCGGTCACACATCGGCGACCTGTCTCGTCTGACCGGTATGACACAGAAAT
>DATIOT010000469.1:0-10936 GCA_035472875.1 Mycobacterium sp. | reverse complement strand
TGCCGCGGAAGCCGCCTGGCCGAATTGACGCGCCCGTTGTAGCTTTTGCTTGCGTCGCGGTCCTGTGGGCAGTTGGTTGGCGTGGGCGTTGCTATCGAGGTTTCGAAGATTGCCCGCTGCGGTTGTCGCGCTTGCGGTGGTTTGTAAGGCCATCTACATCGAAGGCCTATTCGCGACGCACCGGCCAAGACGACCGCGGCGCAAAATAGCTACGTGGGCAGATCTACCCGCAGGGCTAGGTGCTCATCGAGTATCCGGCGCAGCGCGGCGTCCATCGGATGCGCGGATGCGAGGTCGCGGCCAAACCGGCTGTCCACCACGACTACCGCGCCCTCACGCAGTTCGGCGGTGTCGACCTGATCGACGAACGGATCGAACAATGCGGGCGGCGTGGCCAGGTAATACAACGCCCGGCGCGACTCGTTCAGCCCGGCGGCATACATCAGTCCGTGTTGGGTGATCACGAAGAGTTCCGAGGTGATCCTGGCGTTGGGGGTCTCGGCTTTGGCCCATGCCGTTGCGGCGCACCGGGTCTGTGCCAATCTATCGGGGACGTCGTCAGTCAGCGCGAGTAACCTCTCGACGAGTGCTCCACCCATTCGCGGATATGCGTCGATGGCGGGTCTGAAGTACCGCTGGAAGATCTCGCCGAAAAAGTCGTACAGTTGCTCGCTCATCGCAGTTCCCCAGGTTTCAGACGGACTTCTCCATTGTGCGCCCGTACCGTCAGCTGAGCACGAGTTTGGCCATGACGGCGGCCTCCTAGTGTCGATGGGCGGTCCGACAACACCCGGTGCAAGCATGACCCACGCTGACGCTGACAGCACCGGGGCCATCATGTGTGGTTGACCTATTCGCTCAAATGCACCGGCAGGCTCCGCGGCCGTCCTAATCAACCGGGAGACCACGCCTGATCAACTGCACACACACCGGTGTCAACTGGAGGTACGACCCGGCCGGGGATTTCTTCGTACTTAGTAGTACTTGTTGCCGGCAGTTCGGTGACGATCGCCCAACTGGTTTCCCTCAGCCCCTGTGAGGGAAACTCCGAAGTTGTCCGCCCAGACTTGGGAGGGCTTCTCGGCGCTGATCGTCGTCGAGGTCGTCGCGCAGGTCCTGGAATTTGGTCCTGACCCGGGCGTAGACGGTCAAGACGAGGTCCTCGGCGGTCGCAGTGGCCCGGACAAGCTTGACTCGGCCGTCCTCGGGAGAGGGCAAGCGGCCGATGAATTCGAGTCGTTCGAGATCCCGAAGCAACCGGGACACCAAGCCGGCAGGAACGTCCAGCCGAGTCGCGAGTTCGCCGACAGTCCTGCTCCTGGTGGGTGCACCCATGAGCTGTACGAGAGCTTGAAAGGCCAGCAGGTCAAGCCCGATTCGGCCGGGCCTCGGCGTCGATGATCCGGAATGCACGGCGCATTAGGTAACGTGCGTCGGCGACCGCGGCGAGTTGGGCGTCGGTGAACTCAGGTGCCACGCTTATGCCCTCCGACGCGGCAGAAGGGCCATTGCTCGGGCGGTCGGGCGGTGAGTTCGGGGGGCGGCGCCGGCAGCGTCGGTTGTACGGTGGACAGGACGATCACTACTACATGGTCCTCTCCGGCGTAGATGTCCACGGTGAGTGGGCCGGGCAGCGCGAGGATCTCGGGCATGACGATGTCGTGAACCCAGGCCACCAGCTCGTCGCGGCGCCCGGGAGCGGCGCGCACCTCCCACATGAGCGTGTCCGGGTTTGTCATGGCAGTCCCACCGGTTGCTCCCACCGTTCGAAAAGATCGTGCTTGATCCCGAACTGGTCGAGCACTTTACCGACGGTCTGCGCCAGAAGGTCATCGATGGTCTGGGGCCGGTGATAAAAGGCCGGCATCGGGGGGAGCACGGTGGCTCCGGCGAGTGTGACGGTCTCCATGTTGCGGATGTGGATCAGGTTGAGCGGGGTTTCGCGAGGAACCAGGACGAGCCTGCGCCGCTCTTTCAAGCAGACATCGGCAGCCCGAGATAAGAGGTTCGCGCTTGTCCCGGTAGCGATTTCCGCCAGCGACTTCATCGAGCAGGGCACGACGACCATGCCCATAGTGAGGTAGGAGCCCGAAGACACCGCCGCGCCGAGGTCGTCGGGGTCGTAGACCACATCGGCTAGCCTTTCGAAATCGCCACGCGTCTTGTCCATTTCGAGCTGGATCGTCTTGGTGGCGCCGTGGCTCAGCACCAGGTGGGTTTCGATGTCGGGATGGCCCCGCAGCGCGGCGAGGGTTGCCCAGGCGAGGGGTAAATGTGCTTGCGCTGCAACGCACGCTCGCGCTTGACACCTATGCCGACTTGTTCGACGAAGATCGACGCCGTCGCAGTCAGCCTGCATGCCCGCTACTCCACGCGAAGTAACTGCGACTCACATAAGTTACTCGCAAGTTGTGGCCAAAGTGCGCCCGCGGACTTAGCCAGCAAACATAAAAACCGCTATTTAACTGCAAAAACACTCCTGCCGCATCGGTGCGGGCGGAGGGACTCGAACCCTCATGCTCTTTCGAGCACCGGCACCTAAAGCCGGCGCGTAAGCCAATTTCGCCACGCCCGCGGACCCCGCGATCTTAACGCCCGCCGTTGCGGAATTGTCAGCGGTGCTGCCTAGCGTGGGCCGAAACCGGGGAAAGGCTTTCGCGTGAGTTCTGTAGAGCAGTTCGAGGCCGCGAGACGGCTCATCGCCGCTGGAGTCAACGACTGCGCGATCGCACGCCAAGTGCGCGTGCCGCGAACGACAGTGCGCGACTGGTGGCGCCGACCACAGATTCGGCCACGGCTACCACATGGACCGGGCTGCGCGTCCTACACGATCTTTCCGCACTTCCGCCAGCTGCATACTGCTACGCACTCGGCCTCTACCTGGGCGACGGCTGTATCTCGCGAAGCCAACGCGTCTGCCACCTCAGGATCACCCTCGACAGGAAGTACCCGGGAATCATCAACCGTTGTTGCGCGGCCATCGACCAACTAATGCCCGGCCAGCGGGCGTCTATTTACCCACAACCGAAGGGGTGCGTCGCCGTTTCGCACTATTCGAAGCACTGGACTTGCCTGTTTCCACAACACGGTCCCGGTAAGAAGCACCTGCGACCGATTCGGCTGGAGCCCTGCCGCGGTGGCGCGTCTTGACGAATTCGTCGGGCCCAAGTCATGAATTCCGCTGCGCGGTACCTTCAAGGGGTGTCCACCACCCGCCGTCGCAGGCCCGCGTTGATCGCTCTGGTGATCGTCGCGGCTTGCGGCTGCCTGGCCCTGGGCTGGTGGCAGTGGACCAGGTTCAACTCCGTCTCCGGCTCCTTCCAGAACCTCGGCTATGCGTTGCAGTGGCCGCTGTTCGCGGGGTTCTGCGTGTACGCGTACCGCAAATTCGTTCGCTATGAAGAGGTACCGCCCGAGCCAAGGAACAAAGGCGCCGTCACCGAGATACCGGCCGGACTGCTGCCCGAACGACCCAAGCCTGCATCGCAGCCGACCGACGATCCCGCGCTGCAGGAGTACAACGCATACTTGGCCGAGCTCGCGAAGAACGACGCCGAAAAGCAGAACAGGACCACCGCATGACCACACCCGAGACACCCGAAGCGCAGCAGAACACGGCCTTTCCTGTGGAGAAGATCCGCACCGCGCTGGTCGGCTATCGGATCATGGCGTGGACGACGGGTATCTGGCTGATCGCGCTGTGCTATGAGATCGTTTCGCACCTGGTGTTCCACCACGAAATCCGGTGGATCGAGATCGTGCACGGCTGGGTCTACTTCGCCTATGTGTTGGCCGCCTTCAATCTCGCCGTCAAGGTCCGCTGGCCGATCGCCAAGACGGTCGGTGTGCTGCTGGCCGGCACCATCCCGCTGCTGGGCATCATCGTCGAGCACTTCCAGACCAAGGACATCAAGGCCCGTTTCGGGATTTGAGCTCGAGCGTGACGCTGGTTTCACGCTCGTCGCCGAACGTGACGCTAGCGTCACGTTCGCGGGGCGGCCAGAGCGCGCAGCGACGGCAGTAACAGTGCCAGCGCGCGACCGCGATGCGAGACCGCGTCCTTCTCCGCCGGGCTGAGCTGCGCTGCGGTGCGGTAGCTGCCGTCGGGAATGAAGACCGGGTCATAGCCGAACCCACCGTCGCCGCGCGACTCCCGGGCGATCGTGCCCGGCCACTCCCCGCGGACGACGAGTTCGTCGGACGCCCAGACCAGCGCGCAGGCAGACACGAACGCCGCGCCGCGCCGTTCGTCGGGCACATCATCCAACTGCGCTAGCAGCAGCGCGGAGTTGCCGGCGTCGTCGCCGTGGTTACCCGACCACCGCGCCGACAACACGCCAGGCATGCCGTTGAGCGCGGCCACCTCCAAACCGGAGTCATCGGCCACACTCGCCAGACCGGTCGCGGCAAACGCATCCCGCGCCTTGGCCAGCGCATTGGCCTCGAAGGTGGCACCGGTTTCGGGCGCTTCGTCAAACGGCGCCACATCGTTCAGCGACAGCAGCGTCAACCCCGACAGCCCGGCGCCGTCCAGTACGCGGCGCAGTTCGGCCAGCTTCTTGGGGTTGCGGCTGGCGACCAGAAGTCGGGTCAGCTTCCGAACGCCTTCGACGGTGGAGGTCCCTCGGGCAGCACGCCCGGGTACGGCCGCTCCAGTGCCTCACGCTGTGCTGCGAACAACGTGTCGCAGGCGCCCAGCGCCATGTCGAGCAGTTTGTCCAGGGTCGAACGAGGGAACGTCGCGCCCTCGCCAGTCCCCTGAACCTCCACCAGGGTCCCGGTGTCGGTGGCGACGACGTTCATATCGACCTCGGCGCGTGCGTCTTCCTCGTAGGGCAGGTCCAACCGAATCCGCCCGTCGACCACACCGACGCTGACCGCCGCGATGGCACACGAAATCGGCCTGGGATCCGAGAGCTTGCCCGACGCCGCCAGGTAGGTCACCGCGTCGGCCAACGCGACGTAGGCGCCTGTGACGGCCGCGGTGCGAGTGCCTCCGTCGGCCTGCAACACATCGCAGTCGACAGCGATTGTGTTCTCGCCTAGCGCCGCCAGGTCGATACACGCCCGCAACGAGCGGCCGATCAGCCGGCTGATCTCCTGCGTGCGCCCGCTGAGCCGGCCTCTCACCGATTCGCGGTCGGAGCGAGTGTGAGTGGCCGACGGCAGCATCGCGTACTCCGCGGTCAGCCACCCCAGGCCCGATCCCTTGCGCCAGCGTGGTACCCCCTCGGTGACGCTAGCGGTGCACAGGACCTTGGTGTGACCGAATTCGATCAGGACCGAGCCCGCCGGGTGGTCGGTGAACCCGCGGGTGATCGCCACTGGGCGAAGCTCGTCGTCGAGGCGACCGTCTTCTCGTTTGGACACGACGCCAACCCTAACCCGGTTGGCTCAGACCCTTTCAGAGCGGCGGACATCGAACGTCTCACCGCATACCACCGCATGCACGGGACCATCGAACTCGGCCTTGGCCTCGGTGATCACGTCCTCACGCGAAGTCCATGGCGGGATGTGCGTCAGCAGCAGCTCACGAACGCCGGCCTGAGCCGCAGCCCTGCCGGCCTCGGTGCCCGACAGGTGCAGAGCGGGCGGACGATCAGGCGCCTGCGTCCAGGAGGCCTCGCAGAGAAAAACATCGGCGTCGCGGGCCAGCTCGATGAGTTGATCGCAGGCACCGGTGTCACCGCTGTAAACAAACGAGGCACCGGTGGGATCGGTGATCCTCAAGCCGTAGGACTCGGTTGGGTGAGCCACCACCCGCGGCACTACCGTCAGCGCGCCGAATCTCACCGGCTCACCGTCGACCCAGTGATGAACATCGAAGATGTCCGAGCAATCGTCGATCTCCCCGCCGTAGGGTGACGACGCGGCCCCCAACCGCGACCAGGTATCGCTCGGGCCGTACAACAACGCCTTGCCGTCCGGGCGCGATGGGTGGTAGCGGCGCCATACGAACAGGCCCGGCATATCCAGACAGTGGTCGGCGTGCAGATGAGATAAGAGCACGTGCACCGAGCCGGGATCCATGTACCGTTGCAGCGCGCCGAGTACACCCCCGCCGAAGTCGAGCACCAGTGGCGGAGTATCCGGAGCCCGAAGCAGATAACCCGATGCAGGCGAATCCGGACCGACCACGCTGCCCGAGCAGCCGAGCACGGTTATTCGCACGGACACTACTGTGCCATGCCCGATACCACCATGGAGAAAACATTGCTGCATTGTTGTGATCAGAATCTCTCCGCGCTAGCCGATGCGGGAGTGGTGAACAGGTTGAATACCGGTCACCGAGGGACCCAGGAATCGCGCCGCCAGTTTGGTGAATGCCTCGGGGTCGCCCGTGGCTTCGAACACCCGGGTGGCGGGCGGCGCGTCATGCGGGCGCAGCAGGTCCTGCTCGGTGAGCACCCGAAGCACTTCCTTGGCTGTCTCCTCGGCGCTAGAAACCAGCGTCACGTACTCGCCCATCGCCAGTTGGATCAGCCCGGACAGCAGTGGATAGTGAGTGCATCCCAGCACCAGCGTGTCGACCTGGGCGCGCTGCAGCGGCTCCAGATAACCCTCGGCCAGTCCGAGCACCTGACGCCCGCTGGTCACGCCGCGCTCGACGAAGTCGACGAAACGCGGGCAGGCCACCGCGGTGATCTTGGTGTCGCGGGCGGCGGCGAATGCGTCCGGGTAGGCGTGCGAGGTGATGGTCGCCTGAGTTCCGATGACCCCGATGCGGCCGTTGCGGGTGGTGGCGGCCGCACGGCGCACCGCGGGCAAGATCACCTCGACGACGGGCACGTCGTACCGCTCGCGAGCATCTCGAAGGCATGCCGCCGACGCCGTGTTGCAGGCGATCACCAGCGCCTTGACACCGCGGTCGACGAGGTCGTCACCGATGGCCAGCGCGTGGGCGCGGACCTCAGAAATGGGGAGCGGACCATAGGGACCGTTACCGGTGTCACCGACGTAGATGATGTCCTCGTCAGGCAGTTGGTCAATGATGGCCCGCGCGACGGTTAGTCCCCCGACGCCGGAGTCGAAGACCCCGACGGGCGCCAGTGGCGAGCTCACTGACGCACCGGATGGGCGCCGCCACGTCGAAGTTCGCGGGCCTTGCGTTCCGGAGCGGACAGCAGATACGCCGCCACGACGCCGGCGACCGCACCCGACAAATGGCCCTGCCAGGATACGCCGCCGCACTGGCCGAGCACCGGCATGGCGCCAAGCAGAACGCCGCCGTAGAGGAACAACACGGCCAGTCCGATGATGATGTCCCAGGCCCTGCGGACAAACAGCCCGAACACCACCAGGAAGGCCAGCCAGCCGAAGATCAGGCCGGAGGCCCCGATGTGATCGGTCGGGCCGCAGCTGCTGCCCACGTTGCCGATCAGCCAGGTGCCGAAGCCGCCCAGGATCCACACCATCGCAGTGGCCCAAACGAATCGGGACAATCCTGCCAGCGTCATCAGGAATCCCAGCAGTAGCAGCGGGATCGTATTGGCCATCAGGTGCTGCCAGTTGGCGTGCAGAACCGGTGCGAAGATGATCCCCGACAGGCCGTCGGTTTCCAGCGGCCTGATGCCGTTGACGTCCAGGGAGTGCCGGCTCAGTTGGTCAATGAGTTCGACGAGATACAGCAACGCCACGAAGGTGAGGATGGTGGCCAAGCCGACCATCCAGCGCGGCCGTTTATTCCGCTGTGTGGCCGGTTTACCCGAATGCCCGACCGGCTGGGTCATGAGCGCCGCTCCTCCTCATCGCTTCGCTCTGCATCGTCGCCGACGCGGTCATGCCCATAGCTGCCCTTCCAGAGCGTCCTCGGCATCTTCCAGGCTACCGGCATAGGCGCCGGTCGACAGATACTTCCAGCCGGCGTCGGCCACCACGAACGCGATGTCGGCGCGCTCACCCTCCTTGAGCGCCTTTTGCCCGATTCCCAGGGCCGCATGCAGCACCGCGCCGGTCGAGATGCCCGCAAAGATTCCTTCGGAGTCCACCAGCTCGCGGGTGCGACGGATGGCGTCGGCCGCGCCGACCGAGTAGCGGGCGGTCAGCACGTCAGGGTCGTACAGTTCGGGCACAAATCCTTCATCGATGTTGCGCAGCGCATACACCCCTTCCCCATAGCGGGGTTCGGCGGCCACGATCTTGACGTCGGCAATCTGCTCACGCAGAAACCGCCCGGTGCCCATCAGGGTGCCGGTGGTACCCAAGCCGGCGACGAAGTGGGTGATCTCGGGTAGGTCGGCAAGCAGCTCGGGGCCGGTGCCGCGGTAGTGCGAGTCGGTGTTCGCCGGGTTGCCGTACTGATACAGCATCACCCACGACGGGTTGGCCGCGGCCAGCTCTTTGGCGGTTGCCACCGCAGTGTTGGACCCGCCCTCGGCCGGCGAGAAGATGATCTGCGCGCCGTAGAGCTCCAGCAGCTGACGCCGTTCCACCGAGGTGTTCTCGGGCATCACGCAAATCAGCTGGTAACCCTTCAACCGGGCGGCCATCGCCAACGAGATACCGGTGTTACCGCTGGTGGGCTCGAGGATCGTCGCACCAGGTGCCAGTAACCCGTCCTGCTCGGCCTGCTCGATCATCCGCACCGCGGGCCGGTCCTTGATCGACCCGGTCGGGTTCCGGTCCTCGAGCTTGGCCCACAGCCGCACGTGTGGCTCGTCCGCCCAACGCGGTGACAGCCGCTGCAGACCAACCAGCGGCGTGTTGCCCAGGGCCTGCAATATCGAGTCGTAGCGCGTCATACGCTCCGCTTAACCACCCGCCACAGCGGGCAGGATAGTGACCGCGTCGCCGTCAGCGAGCGCCGTTTCCAGGCCGCCGGAGAATCGCACGTCCTCGTCGTTGACGTAGATGTTCACGAAGCGGTGCAGCTTGCCGTCATCGATCAGGCGCTCAGAGATGCCGGAGTAGTTGGCTTCCAGGTCGCTGATGACCGCGCCCACTGTGTCACCGCTCGCGGAGACGCGCTTCTCGCCGTCGGTGTGGGGCCTGAGGATGGTCGGGATGGACACGGTGACGCTCATGCGGGCCTTTCTAGGACGGGTCTGTTCAATACTGCTCGACGATATTGACGGGTTCTTCGCCGACGGCGGCGTCGACGATGCGATAGCTGCGCAGCTCGTGGCGGTCCGGGTCTCGGGTGGACACCAGCACGTAGTGCGCGTCTGGCTCGGCAGCCAGGTTCACGTCCGTGCGGCTCGGGTAGGCCTCGGTCGCGGTGTGTGAGTGATAGATGACGACAGGGACTTCATCGGCATCGTCCAGCGCTCGCCATACTTTGAGCTGCTCGCCGGAGTCGAAACGGTAGAAAGTCGGCGAGCGCTCTGCGTTGATCATCGGGATGTGCCGTTCGGGGCGATCGGAGCCCTCCGGGCCGGCCAGTACCCCACACGCCTCGTCGGGGTGGTCGCGGCGCGCATGGGCAACCATGGCATCCACCAGGTCAGCACGGATCACCAGCAAGTCAACCGTTCCCTCTCCCGAATTCTTGCGACCCGAATGCTCCGGGCAACATGTCGCGGTAGGTGGGTATTCCGGCCACAGACTGGGCGGCCAGCACACCTACCAGCACGGCGCGCGCCAGGCAGTCAGCCGCGGCTGCGCCCACCTCGGTGACCAAGCCCGTCTCCGGAGACATTGCGGCAGGTGCGTCGACCACCGGCGCCACCTCGACCGCCCCAGTAGCCAGCGCGAACACCGTATCGCCGTCCAACGGCGTGTGCGCCGGCCAGATGGTGCGGGCCAGGCCGTCGTGGGCGGCGATCGCGACGAGTCGGCACGCCGCCGGGGTCAGCGCGGCGTCGGTCGCGACCACCGCAATCGTGGTATTCAGCAAGCTCAACGCGGACGGCAACTGCGCAAACGCGTCGATCTCCTCGGCCGGCGGTGGCCTCAGGGCGAACTCTTCGATCAAGGCCGCCATCCACGGCAGGCCGGTGGCTCGGTCGACGACGTCGCCTGCGGAGTTCACCGCGACCAAAGCGCCGACGGTCACGCCGGACGGCAGTGTCGTCGAGGCCGTGCCGACACCACCCTTGAGTACCCCGGCCCGCGCTCCCACCCCGGCGCCGACCGTCCCGACGAGCCCAGCGTCGGACGCGCTGTCGCCTCCGGTGGCTGCGCCGGCGGCGGCTTCACAGGCCGAATAGCCGAAGTCAGCCGTCGGCCGGCAGTCCCAGCCACCGACCCGCAGGTCGAAAAGCACCGCAGCCGGCACGATGGGCACCACGCCGCCATCCAGCGCCACGCCGCGTTCGTGTTCCTCCAACCAGCGCATGACGCCGTCGGCGGCTGCCAGACCGTAGGCGCTGCCGCCGGCGAGCAGCACCGCGTCGACGAATCGCACGGTGTTGGCCGGATCGAGCAGATCGGTCTCTCGGGTCCCGGGCGCGCCGCCGCGGCAATCGACCGCGCCGACGGTCCCGGGCGGGGTCAGCACGACAGTGACGCCGCACGCCCAACCGGCGCCCAAGGATGCGTCGGGGTCCAGTCTCTGGTAGTGGCCGACGCGGATACCTCCGACGTCGGTGATGGAGTTCATCCGGCAGGTTTTCCCATCAGCACCAAGACCAGGTATTCCTGCAGGACGGTCAGCCACTGGTAGACGTCGAAATGCGCGGCGAGCGGATGGTCAGCCGGCAGCTGATCCGGACCCTCTGGCCCGATATCGAGCATGACTCCCAGCGTCAGCCGAATGTCGTTGACGGCCGCGATCCAGGCGTTTGCGCCTTCCTCGGTCAGCTCGAACCGGCCGCCGTTGTCCGGGATGGTGTCCAACAACTTCTGTGCGGCAACACGTTTGGCGTTGATGATCTCCGGTTCGTGCAGACTGCGCAGTGCAGCGTTGAGGGTTTCGGAAGTTTCGGCCGGGGGATCGTCGTCCTTGTCCGATCGGTAGAAATCTGGCAGTAGCCGGCGCAGCGCGGGGTCCCCCGGG
>DATIOT010000468.1:0-6744 GCA_035472875.1 Mycobacterium sp. | reverse complement strand
GTTACCACGGTGGCGATCAGCTCCGCGACGGACATTTGGTACTGGTCTAGCACGCCGGGGTGACCGGCGCGGGCGGACGCGCCCGAAGGATCCCGTGGCCACACCGTGGCCACAATCCCCATCGAGTAACACTTAACTCCGTTGAACTCCATTGATGTGTTTTTGCAGCTAGAGCCGTTTTCGGCTCCCTGACCAGGTAGCCGACGAGATAGCGCAGATCACCTCGGCGATGGTCGGGGTCGCAAGGCTCGTAGGCTGAACGCCGATGAAGGCACCGATCGAGTTATCACCGCTGGCCTGGCTGGAGGCGGTGGAGAGGCAGCGCCGCGAGGCCGGGCTGCGTCGCTCGCTGCGGCCGCGTCCGGCCGTCGCGACGGAGCTGGATCTGGCGTCCAACGACTACCTGGGTCTGTCGCAGCACCCCGACGTCATCGACGGTGGCGTACAGGCGCTGCGCATTTGGGGTGCCGGCGCCACGGGTTCACGCCTGGTCACCGGCGACACCGAACTGCACCAGCAATTCGAGTCCGAGCTCGCCGAGTTTGTCGGTGCCGCCTCGGGGTTGCTGTTCTCCTCGGGATACACGGCCAACCTGGGGGCTGTCGTCGGCTTGTCGGGCCCGGGATCGCTGCTGGTTTCCGATGCCCATTCGCACGCGTCACTGGTGGACGCTTGCCGCCTGTCCCGGGCCCGGGTCGTGGTGACGCCGCACCGCAACGTCGCCGCCGTGGATGCGGCGCTGGGTTCGCGCGACGAGGAGCGCGCCGTCGTCATCACCGACTCGGTGTTCAGCGCCGATGGTGCACTGGCACCCCTCCGGGAGTTGCACGACGTGTGTCGGCGACATCGCGCGCTGCTCATCGTCGACGAAGCGCACGGCCTCGGCGTGCGCGGTGGCGGGCGTGGGCTGTTGTACGAGCTCGGGCTGGCGGGTGCGCCCGACGTGGTGATGACCACGACGTTGTCCAAGGCGCTCGGCAGCCAGGGTGGTGTGGTTCTCGGGCCGACGCAGGTGCGTGCCCATCTGATCGACGCGGCCCGGCCATTCATCTTTGACACTGGTCTGGCCCCTGCTGCAGTGGGCGCCGCGCTGGCCGCGCTGCGCGTCCTGCAGGCTGAGGTGTGGCGGCCGGACGCGGTGCTGCGGCATGCCCGCACTCTGGCCGGGATTTGTGATGTACCCGAGGTGCCACAGTCGGCGGTCGTGTCGGTGGTTTTGGGCGATCCGGAGGTGGCGCTGGCCGCCGCGACCGCCTGCCTGGACGCCGGCGTGAAGGTGGGGTGCTTCCGGCCCCCGACGGTGCCCGCCGGGACGTCACGGCTGCGGCTGACCGCACGCGCGTCGCTGGATGCCGCCGAACTCGAGATCGCGCGTCGGGTGCTGACCTATGTGCTGTCTGTGGCGCGCCGTTGACCGTTCTGGTCGTCACCGGTACCGGCACGGGGGTCGGTAAGACGGTCGTCAGTGCGGCGCTGGTATGTCACGCCCGTCAGGCCGGCATTGACGTGGCGGTGTGCAAACCTGTCCAGACCGGTACGGACTCCGGCGACGATGACCTCGCCGAGGTGGCCCGACTGTCCGGGGTGACCGAGCTCGCCGGGCTGGCGCGATATCCGCAGCCGCTGGCGCCGGCCGCCGCGGCCGAGCAGGCTGGGATGGCCCTGCCCACCCGCGACCAGGTGCTGCAGCTCATCGACGATCTGGACCGCCCGGGGCGGCTGACGTTGGTCGAAGGAGCGGGCGGACTGCTGGTCGAACTCGCCGACGCGGGCGTCACTTTGCGTGATCTCGCGGTCGATCTGGGTGCCCCGGCGTTGGTCACGGTCACCGCGCAACTTGGCACCCTCAACCACACCGCGCTGACTCTGGAAGCGCTTGCTGCACAAGGTGTTTCGTGCGCTGGATTGGTGATCGGCAGCTGGCCGCAGCGACCCGGGTTGGTGGAGACCTCGAACCGGTCCGCGCTGTCCCGGCTGGTTCCGGTGCGGACCGCCCTACCCGCGGGGGCCGGCTCGATGGACGTGGCGGAATTCGCGACGCTGAGTAAGGCGGCGTTCGACCGCGACTGGGTAACCACGCTGGTTCGTTGATGGTTCATTCGATCGAGCTGGTCTTCGACCGCGAAACCGAGGCGGTGATCCGTCGCATCTGGGCCGAGCTGGCCGGCGCCGGAATTCCCAGCCAGGCGCCGGCCAGCCGTCCGCACGTAACGCTGGTCGTCGCCGAACGTATTGCCGTCGAAGTCGACGAGCTGCTGAGTCCGGTGAGCAAACGACTGCCACTGGTCGCTGCGATCGGTGCGCCGGTGCTGTTCGGCCGGGCCAACGTCGTGTTCGCACGTCTCGTGGTGCCGACCAGCGGGCTGTTGGCCCTGCACGCCGAGGTGCACCAGCTTTGCCTTCCGCATTTGACGCCCGGGCCGATGCCCAACAGCCTGCCCGGTCAGTGGACCGGACATGTCACATTGGCCCGCCGGGTGGGTGGCGCCCAACTCGGGCGGGCGCTGCGCATTGCGGGCCGGCCGTCGCAGATCGACGGGCGCTTCGCTGGCTTGCGCCGCTGGGACGGCAACAAGAAGGTCGAGCACTTGATCAGCTGACGCTGGCGGCGGCTATCCGCCGAAGAGCAGGTACAAGCCGGTGAAGGTGTAGCTCACCATGACCAGCATCATGGTGAGCTGCCCGGTGAGCTGATGGCCGGCGGGCAGTAGCCGGAGAGCCTTGTCATGGGCCGCGATCACCGCCACGATGTGCCCGGTGACCACGCATGCCACCTTGATGCCGGCCAGCACCGGGGGGTGCGCGGACAGCACGTAGGCGACGTGCGTGTGCGCCAACCCCAACAGATTCCATCCCCGACCGATTGGATCGGCGAGGGCGATGACGGCTTGTTGTCCGCGCTCCACGAGGTATGACAGGTAGTGCGCGAAGATGTAGCCCACCACGATCGGGATCAGCGAGTGCGCCATCTGGCCGGGCAACGCGCGACGCTGCGCGCGGTCAACCCCGCCGGTAGCCCGTGCTGCGAGCGAAAAGGTCAGTGCGACAACCGAAACGAATACAAGCAGGCCGATGGTCCGCAATATCGATGACGACAGTGTGCCCGGCACACCGTGGGCGAGGCGGGAAAGCCGGTCGGCGAAGTTGCGCCAGGTCGGCGACGACGAGTAGCTGTCGAATGCCGTCGACCCGAGCAGCACCGCCAGCATCGCGACGACACCCGGGCGCACCGGCAGCGACGGCAGATGGTCAAAAGGGTTACCGATGACGATTTTCCCGATTGTCGGTGAGCGGCGAAACGGTGAAAGCCGGGACACCGCCATGCTGTACACGCCGAACGGGTCTACCCTGGCCAACCAGCGCTGGCCGCACAACCACGCCCCGCCCAGCAGCACCACGGCGTAGACCAGCAGCCACGATTTCACCCATGGCAGCGATGCCGAGTTCGGGCTGGCCAATTCCAACCAGACGAAGGCGAACAGGCCCACCGCGGCCGGACGGTAGCCCCAGCTTTCGGGATAGGACAGCCGCGGCCGACTAAGCCGTTGCGGGATGGCCCGTCGCAGCACCAGATACACCGTGCGTACCGGCGAGATCAGTCGCCACACCGGTCCGAAAGCCAATGAAAGCGCGACCAATCCGACCCACAGCAGCACATAGAACGCCCCGAGCAGGCCGTTGTTCTGGGTCTGCGGGCCCCATAAACCGGCCAGCATCACCCACACCGCAAAAGCCAGGGCCACAGCCGCCACCGTCCAGCGTGTCACGCGGGCGTCGACCAACATGGTCACCCAGGTCGGCAACGGGCGGCCGGGTGCGTCGGGGTCAAAACGGGGTCGCCGCCACGCGAACGCGACCAAAGCGAACGTGAACGTCAATGCCCATGCGGCACCGACCATCGCGTACGCGTAGGGCACCGGAAGATCGGTCGACCCACCCAGACCATGCGCCAGCAACACCGTCGCACGATCGGCGGTCACGGCTGCACTTGAATATTTGCGATCGTGCGGTCCAGATGATGTAGCTCGACTTCGACAATGCCGGGAACGTCGACGCTGAACCGAAACGTTTGGTTCGGCGCGGCCGCGACTTGGAACTTGTGGTCGGGCACCGAGTGCACGTGCAGCTCGTCGGTGGCGTCGCTGGTGACGTGGAACGTGATCTGCTGTTTCACCTTTGCCTGCAGCGTGGCGTTGGTCGGGGTGACTCGGCCATTCGCGATGGTGACGTTGACGTCCAAGCCGGCAGCGGGGGGCTGGCTCGGTGAACCGCCGCAGGCAACCAGGCCGCACATCAGCGCCGTCACCCACGCCATGGTGAGAGTGCCGCGAACCGTCATCGGCCTACGCCGCCCGTGGAATTGGCTGTTTCTCCTCGACTGGCTCTGGCTCGGTGAGGGCGTTGTTGAGGCGGCCCGCGCCCCAGGTCAAGCCGGCAATGACCATCAGCGTTAGGAAGAGCACCACTATCGATCCGGCGGTGAACATCCACACCGGGCTGTTCTGGTCGCGTTCGCGCTGCAGGATCGTGATCTCTTGGACGAACGGTCGGGTGGTTGACGCCAGGGCAGGAACCTCGGGTGCGGGAATGGCCGCATCTTCCGGTTCGTAGACAGGCACGGCCGTCATCGTGTAGCCGTCTTGAACCCGCAGCAGCGTCTTCCATGATCCCCAAACCGGAACCGGCATGGTGGAACGGTAGTGCCCCGGGCCGACTCGATCGAGCCGGTCGATCACCAGGCCGCGGGAATTCTCCATTCGTCCCTGCCAGGACAGGATCGTCAGCCAGTTCGGGTGGTCGCTAACCAGGTTGGGCGGCGTGATCAGCACATCGGCCGAGACCATGCGCTGCCCGGGAGGGCTGGGCAGGTCGGTCAAGGTGATGGTGGCAGTGTCTTTTTGCGGCACAACGATATGCAACCCGTTGGCCACCGCGCCGCCGATCACCAGCACCGCCGCCGCCACTACCGAGATGCCGATCCCGCGTCCGGGGAGACGTCGGCCGCTGAGCACCATTCCGAACAGCGCCCCGCACAGCCCGGTCAACACCGCCACTGGCACCGCCATCGCCAGGGCCTCGCCCCACATGCTGATCGGCCAGGGGTAGTGGTACACCGCACCAATCCACAGCGACTCCAGCCACAGCCCGACGGTGCCCACAGCCAAACCGGCGACGGCGCCAAAAGCCATGGGGCGCTTGATCAACGGAGTCAGCGCCAGTAACTCGACCACCAGCGCAGGACCCAGATAGAGCGGGAACCAGTTGACCGGAGCTCCCAAGATGGGCCCGACCAGCAACGCGACAACACCTCGCAGCGTGATGGCAAACAACGCCGCCACGATCGCCGCCCCCCGCCCCAGGGTGACGCGGGCGGCGACTGACGCCAGCGCGGCCGCCGCGGCGATCATCATCGGCTGCAGCACCAGGCGGAATTGTTCGACGCCGAAGTCGTATTCGATCTGATAGACCGACAAGCCGATAAACATTCCGCCGAATGACAGGTAGCGCAAGAATGTCACGAACGGGCCAATAGGGACCGCGTCATCCTCTGCCGCCTCGCCTTCGCGCTCCAACATCAAGACCGCAAAAAGGGAAAATCCGGCGCCGCCGATCATCATCAAATGCGTTGGGCCCCAAAGGGTGACGTCTTGTCCGAAGATCCGATGCCAGATGTCGTCGAGCGGAAACCCGATCATCGCGTACAGCCCGCAACCCGCCATGAGCACACCGCCGACGGGCGCATACCAGTTCTGCGTGATGCGCACCGCCGCTGGGCCGGGTTTGTCGAACGGCAGCACGACCGCCAACATCCCGGCCACGAAGATTCCGAACAAGCCGATGATGATGAAGTAGTGCGCCGGGTTGGCCAACGGACCGGGGTCGCGGCCATTACCGATGTGCCAGCTGACGTCCCAGATGAACCCGAACAGGGCGCAGATGATCGACGTGGTGAAAACCAGAACCGGCAGGGCTACCCAGCTAGGGCGGTGGAATTTTTCGCCCAGCCAATCGGCGATCCGCGTCAACCAGTCGATGCGATGACTGCGATGCGCATAGCCCACCCACAGCATGACCAGGGTTATCACCGCCGCGGCGATCGACAGCCCGATCACCTGGTTCAGCCCCGCACCGCGCGCCGGTGCTTCGGCAACAATCGTCAGTTCCGTCGACTCCATCGTCATGCCTCCCAACCGCGCCGGGCCGCCCCGAGAGATGTGATCCGACGATCACTTCTTACTTCGAGGTAAGTTAGCGATCCAATTTGTAATGCCCGGATTCAGGGCTCGTCAATCACGATTTTCGTCAGCCGCGTCGGATCGCTGGTTGGGATTGTCCGGTTTGCCGCCGCCAGCGCGGCGGTCGCGCAGGGCCACGTACAAGACCACACCGACGACAATCACCGCGGGCAGGAAGGCCGGCACTGCCAGCACAATCCAGTGGTGTGCCAGGTACACGACGTGCGGAGTCGTCATGGTGGTCGTATACCCCCCGGCGGTCCTCATATTCTCCGGCCGGATTGCCCACGTCGCGTTTGTGCACGTGTGCACCACTACCCTAGCCTGAACACCGTTCAACTCAGGCTGCGATGACGCTGTGGCAGACCTTCGGCAAAGCAAAGATTCAGGGGAGTACTTGGTGACTCAGGTGGCTACTGGACCGAATACCGACGTCGAGAGGGAGGGCGTCGACGACGCCGACATTCTGACGGTAGCCCGGCAGCAAGTGCTGGAGCGTGGCGAGGGA
>DATIOT010000467.1:0-4028 GCA_035472875.1 Mycobacterium sp. | reverse complement strand
TGTTTAAGCACACCGGTGATGGTGTGTGTGCCGCGTTCGTCTCGGCCAGGTCGGCGGTCGATGCGGCGATGGCCGCGCAGCGGACGCTGGAGTTGCCGGTGCGGATGGGATTAGCCACCGGTGAGGCCCAGTTGCGGGGATCGGACTACTTCGGCGCGGTGCTCAACCGCGCCGCGCGGGTGATCGCCGCCGGGCACGGCGGTCAGATCCTGGTGGCCGAGTCGCCGGCGAATCTGCTCAGCGGAGTTGATCTGCTGGATTTGGGGCGGCAGCGGTTACGGGATCTGCCGACCGCGGTCGGGGTGTTTCAGGAGCGAGCGCCCGGCCTGCGGACGGAATTTCCGCCGTTGCGAGCATTGGATGCCGGTCCGGGCAACATGCGCCCTCAGACGACGAGTTTTGTTGGGCGTCAGGCCGAGGTCGCCGAAGTTCAAGCGGCGCTGCGGGGTCATCGGTTGGTGACGTTGACCGGGGTGGGCGGGGTCGGCAAGACCCGTCTGGCAATCGAAGTCGCGGCACAGCTGGCCGATAAATTCCCGGACGGCGTTTGGCTTTTCGAACTGGCCGCGGTCACCGATCCGGCGGCGGTGCCCGACGCGGTGGCAGCGGTGTTGGGCGTCACCAGACAACCAGACATGACCATGGCCGACAGCGTGGCCGCCGCACTGGAGGACAGGGTGCGGCTGCTGGTGTTCGACAACTGCGAACACCTGCGTGACGCCAGCGCCGATCTGGTCGAGGCCATCCTCACGCGTTCGGCATCGGTGACGGTTCTGGCCACCAGTCGCGAGGGACTGGGGCTTGCCGACGAACAACTGTGGCCGGTGCCCTCTTTGGACGTGGGCGCGGGGACCGACTCGGCGGCGGTCACCTTATTCGTCGAACGCGCGCGCAGCGTGTCGCCGCGCTTCTCGCTGGCCGATGCCGGCGAGGCCGCGGCGGTGGTGGAGCTGTGTCGTCGGCTGGACGGGATCCCGTTGGCGATCGAGCTGGCCGCGTCCCGGATGGCGTCCATGACCGTCGGCGAGATGCGCGATCGTCTCGATCACCGCTTCCGGCTGTTGGTCGGATCGCGGCGAGGGCTGGAACGCCACCAAACCCTGCGCCACGCGGTGGCGTGGTCTTACGACCTCCTGGAAGACGACGAAAAAGCGCTGCTGGAACGGTGTTCGGTCTTCGCCGGCGGATTCGACCTCCAAAGCGCTTGTGCGATATCTGGATTCGATGAAGCTGACGAATTCGCTGTGCTCGATCTGCTTGACGCCCTGGTGCGCAAGTCGCTGCTCGTTGCCGTACGGTCAGCGGGGCGAACCAGGTTCTCGATGCTGGAGACGATCCGCCAATTCGCCGAGGAACAACTCGCCGCCCGCGGCGAGGCAATCGGAGTCCGGACCGCGCATGCCCGCTACTTCGCAGGGCGTGAAGCCGACATCCTCGCCCTGTGGGACAGCCCCCGCCAGCGCGAGGCCTACGAGTGGTTCGCCGCGGAGCTGGCCAACCTGCGCACCGCGTTTCGGTGGGCCGCCGATCAGAATGACCTCGACACCGCCGCCGCCATCACCTTTTGCGCGTGCCTCCTCGGCTTCCTGGTCGAGAACTATGAGCCCGTTACCTGGGCCGAAGAACTCATCGAGCCGGCCCGCGCCGTCGACCATTCCCGGCTCACGGCCCTGCTGGTAATGGCCGCACTGTGCTGGGCCCACGGACGGATCGAGGACGCAATCGGCTACGTCGAAGCCGGCAAGTTGGCAATGCACCGTGGCCACCGCGAAGTGCCATTCGGCCTCGACAGCTTGTTCGGTGGTGTGTACCTGCTCACCGGCGAGCCCGCACGATGCGTCGAGTTGTGCCGCGCCCATATCGCGGCCGGGCGCGACATTCGCACAATCTCGTGGGTATCCCTGGTCATGGCATTGGTGATGGCGGGTTCCGGTGATGTAGCTAGGACCACCGCGAATGGTCTGATCGATGCCGCAGAGGCGACCGGCAATCCATGGTCAGTGTCGTACGCACTGCTGGCCTACGGCTTTGCCTTCTGGGACACCGACCCCACCGCCGCGCTTGATGCTTGGCGCCGCGGCTTGGTGATTGCGCAAGACATTGGCATCCGCTTCAACGAGTCGCACCTCGCCCACAATCTGGCCCGTCTTGAGGCTAAGCACGGCGACTCGGCAGCCGCGTTGGATTACCTCACGCTGTCAATTCGCAATTACCACCACTCGGGCAACATCCCCGCCATGCGCTCGCCGCTGGCTGTCCTGGCCACATTTCTAAACCGCCACGGACGCCGCGAGCAGGCTGCCACGATCATCGGGTTTGCGTTTAGCCTTCTCACCACGACGGCATTTCCGGAGCTCAACGCCACCATCGCGGACCTCCGCCAGGTCCTCGGCGAACACGTGTATGAATCGCTCGCCCGCAAGGGCGCGGCGATGACTGCCGCCACCATGGTGACCTACGCATACGACCAAATCGACCAGCCCGAACAGAACTCGAACAACCCACGAATCGCTAGCTGAACCTCGCAACCAGCAGGTGGTGTTTCCGCAGCCACTTCTTAGATCGAAAAAGTTTCGTCGATGCGCGCTACTGGTGACCCAATTATGCGGGCACTTTGGCAGCGATCTGGTTCGCGATGTCGACGGCTGAGTTCTTGGGGTCGACGCTGCATGTGTTGACGTCGACAATGACGTTGTTTCTGAGAGCCAGCGCCCGACCACAGGCCCAGCCGGCGGCCATGGCGTTCTGCTGAGTTGCGATCGTGCTCAGGATTCCGTTGGTGTTAGATATCGCCCCCACGGTCCACTCCGAATGGCTCTGGGTGTGCGTGTACTGCTTGCAGGTCCCCCACTGTTCGGCGGAGGCCGTGAAGAAGGCGCCGGCTTGTTTGGCAGTGGGAAATAGCACCACGGCCTGCTCGGCATAATGAGTGAAGTTATCGCCCTCCTGGAGTGTCTGATCACGCACGGCGATGAAACCGCTGCCGGCATAGACCTGGGCCTGCGCAGCGGAGTCGATGGCTAGGCACTCCTTGGGCGCCATCGCGGCGCTGTCGTCAGACATCGCGATGCGGCTTTTCGTCATCGTCATTTCGCTTGCTCCCATGGCGGCGTTGATTTGCTCGGGGGCGAGCAGGAACCCTTTCAGCGCACCCTCCGCAAGAGGCGGCGCTTTCCTGGTGGTGGTCGACTTGGTGGTCGACCCTTTAGGGCCTTCGTTGGGCTGGCTCTGACAGCCGGCGGTGAAAATGCAGATGCCCGCAACGGCTGCTGCGGCGATTAGCTGACGCATGTGTTCGTTCCTTGTTCCCGCGAAACACGCAACCGATCAGCAAAGCGCGCCACCACTACGGCGTTACCGGTTGGAGTTTGGCATCCATGCGAGGAATTATCTCGCTTCACCCGCTGACCGGTCCCCTCCTCGAGTCGGTATTCGGCTTTCCGGCACCCGCGTCAGCGCGCCGGGCACGTGCGGGGTGTCATCGAGAGCGCTGACCCGTTCAACCTGTGTGTTACAAGCCCGTCGGTTCGGGGAACCCGTTGAAGATGGCGCCGAGTCCGGGCGCCGCTACGACAGGAGCTGCAATGATCGGATCAATAATTCTCGCTATCATCGTGGGCGCGATCATCGGTGTGGTGGCGCGTCTCGTCATGCCTGGCAAACAAAGCATCGGCATGATCATGACGGTTGCACTTGGCGCACTAGGTGGCTTGATCGGCTCCTGGGCGGCTGGCTACTTCGGATACCACAATGCCAATGGTGGAGTTGCCTGGGTTCCGTTCTTCATCGGAGTCGGTGCTGCCGTCATCCTCATCGCGATCTACGAATCCCTGACGGGTCGCCGTACCCGTACCCGGTTGCTTCGGTAGCTCGCACCAGCCGAAAGCTCGCCGGTCGCCGATTGCCGCGTGAACAGCGCTCGCGCGCCGCGCGCGACCGAACCGGTGAGTACTGTTCGGCACCCGAAGGTGCCGGGCGAGTCGAAACGGGCAGCTCCGCAGGCGATCTAAAGTCGGCATCGGCTGCAC
>DATIOT010000466.1:0-5054 GCA_035472875.1 Mycobacterium sp. | reverse complement strand
CCTGCGAGAGCGGCAGTCCCAGACCCTCGGCTATTCCAGCGACCAGCTTGTAGGCCGCTTCGTTATCTGCTGCTGGGGTGGTGGGCTGGCTGATCCAAGGGTCGGCGAGCAGTGTGTCGTCGGTCCACAGCGGTCGCCCGTCGGTGCGCCAGTAAAGCGCAATCTGCCAGCGCGGCAACGGCTCTCCCGGATACCACCTGCCTTGCCCGCGCTGGATCAGTCCGTGTGGGGCCCACACCGCCTTGAGCCGGGCGGCCAGATCGGATGCCCGCCGGCGCTTATCTGGGCCATCGGCGGCTGTCGTCCATTCCTTGTCGACCTGGTTGTCGACCGACACGAACGTCGGTTCGCCGCCGACGGTCAGCCGGACGTCGCCGGCGGCGAGCCGCTCGTCGACGCGGCGGCCGACGTCACAGATCGTCTGCCATGCCTCGTCGGTGTAGGGCAACGTGACGCGCGGGTCTTCGTGCACGCGGGTGACGGTGTTGGAGAACTCCAGCACCGTGGTGCAGACCTCAGTACCGCCGCTGATGGGTGCCGCGGTAGCGGGATGTGGGGTGGCTGCCAGCGGGATGTGGCCCTCGCCGGCGAACAGGCCCGACGTCGTGTCCAGCCCAATCCAGCCCGCGCCGGGTATGTACACCTCGGTCCACGCGTGCAGATCGGTGAAGTCGGCGGCGGGCCCCGATGGTCCGTCGAGCGCTTTGACGTCGGATGCCAGCTGTACCAGGTAGCCGGATACGAACCGGGCGGCAAGTCCCAACTGCCGCAGAATCGATACCAGCAGCCATGCTGAGTCCCGGCACGAGCCGACGCCGGTGCGCAGCGTGGAATCCGGTGTCTGGACGCCGGCTTCCATTCGCACGCTGTAAGCAACGTCGGCGTTGATCGCGCGGTTGAGCGCGACCAGGAAGTCGATGGTGCGGGTGCCGTCCGGCACCGAAAAGTTACCCAACCATGCCTGCACGAGCTCGCCCGGACCCGAGCCGTCGCCTTCTTCGTCGACCGGCCGCAAGTACGGCTCGAGGTCCTCGGCCAGCGATTTGGGGTAGATCAACCCTCCGGAAGGCCACGTCTCGGCCCAGTCCTCGATGAAGAAGTCGAACGGGTTGATGACCTTGAGGTCGGCAATGAGCCCGACCGTGATGGTCAGTTGGCGCATGGGATTCGGAAACACAAGCCGGGCAAGAAAGTTGCCCAGCGCGTCCTGTTGCCAGTTGATGAAATGGTCGGCCGGCTCGACGCGCAGGGAGTAGGCCTCGATAGGCGTGCGCGAGTGCGGCGCCGGGCGCAGCCGCACAATGTGCGGATACACCTGCACCAGTCGGTCAAAGGTGTAGCTGGTGCGATGCTCCAGCGCAACTTTGATAGTCATACCCGCTGATTGCATCACAAGGACCGCAAAGCCGCAGCGCACCCCAATTCAGCTGCATCAGCGAACACTCCGGCTTGGCAACTCAGAGGACAGTCCGCCGAGCCCCGGACGGCCCGAGCGGGTCGCTATGAGGGCTGCGGCCCCGGAGGCATGCCGGCCGGGGGTGTCGGCTGGTACCCAGGCTGGTTCAGCTCGACAACCTGGCCACCGGAGAGCTTGCGGTAGGTGTAGGCGTGGATGAGCAAGGCGAGGGGGAGGCCGACGAGTAGGCCTAGCAGGCACAGGATTTCGCCGACCAGGATGGCCGCGGCCTGCACGAGCCACGACAGCAGCGCGCCGCCGACGTTGGACCTGACCGTCGCGACGCTGGCCTTCACGGATTCCACGGGCGACAGGGATCGGTCGATAACGAACGGAATAGCGAACATCGCGAGGAAGGCGAAGATGATCCCGGGGATGATGCACAGGATGAGTCCGATCCAGATGCCTACCGCGACCAGCAACGCGGCGAGATACGCCCCGCCCAGATTGCGCGGTTTGAAGAACGATCCGATGGTCACGGGCTTTCCGTCGGCGATGTCAAGGCATCCCGACAGGAATCCCGCACGCATGAAGATCGCCACTACGAAAATCAGGATGGAGCCGATGACCATGACGCTGATCGAGGCGGGGCCAAGCGTCACGCTGGTGCTCGCGCTGGTCTGGCCGTTGGCGTCGGTGTACGCGGTGCTCGATTGCTGGCCGAGGGCTGCGGTCAGGAACCCCGTCAGGGAGCCGAGAACCGCCAGGACCAGGCCGTACACGAGTACCGGAACGATGAGCGCTACCGCGTTCGAACTGAACTTGCTCCACGACCAGCTGATTGCATCACCGACATTGAACTGCAGCGCCGGCGGCTGGCCACCGTAGCCGGGCTGGCCACCGTAGCCGGGCTGCGGCGGGTAGCCGGTCGGGGGTGCGCCATAGCCAGGGGGCGGGCCAGGAGGCGGAGGAGGGGGCGCGCCGTATCCGGGCGGCGGGGGGCCTCCGGGGGGTGGTCCAGGCGGTGGTCCAGGCGGGCCGGGCGGGTTGTGGCCGCCAGGCGGTGGGCCATAACCCGGAGGCGGCGGAGGCGGCATGCCGTAACCGGGCGGCGGCGGCGTGCCGTAACCTGGCGGTGGTGGGTAGCCCGGAGGGTTCTGGTTTCCGTGCTGGGGGTCGGCCGGGTTGCCTGGATGCTCTGGGGGCTGGCTCATTTCCGTCCTAGCTGTCTGATTCGCTCTGTTGGCACGCGCACGGAACTTGGCAAACCGGAACTTAGCAAATATGCGGCAATGACGCGCGGTTTGGTGGCCTCGGGTCCCGGCCCGGGACCGTGTCCTCTCTGCGTGGTATGCCTAAAGCCGTGTCCGACGGTCTGTTTGACCTGCCCGGCGCACCGCGGGCGACTAACCATGACCTGAGCGTGTCGGCCGGCGCGCCGCTGGCGGTGCGGATGCGTCCGGCATCGCTGGACGAAGTAGTCGGGCAGGACCACTTGCTGGCACCTGGATCGCCGCTGCGCCGCCTGGCCGAGGGTTCGGGTGTGGCGTCGGCCATCCTGTACGGCCCCCCGGGGAGCGGCAAGACAACGCTGGCGGCGCTGATCTCGCACGCGACGGGCCGCCGGTTCGAGGCGCTGTCGGCGTTGTCGGCGGGCGTCAAAGACGTGCGGGCCGTCATAGACAGTGCCCGAAACGCGCTGCTGCGGGGTGAGCAGACGGTGCTGTTCATCGACGAAGTGCATCGATTCTCCAAGACGCAGCAGGATGCCCTGCTGTCGGCGGTGGAGAACCGGGTGGTGTTGCTGGTGGCCGCGACCACGGAGAACCCGTCGTTTTCGGTGGTGGCGCCGCTGCTGTCACGATCGCTGATCCTGCAGTTGCGGCCGCTGACGTCCGACGACATCCGCACCGTGGTGCAGCGGGCGATCGATGATCCCCGCGGCCTGGGCGGGCAGGTTGCGGTGCAGCCCGAGGCCGTCGACCTGCTGGTGCGATTGGCGGCCGGCGATGCCCGGCGCGCTCTGACCGCGCTGGAGGTCGCGGCAGAATCGGTGCCGGGGGAGCAGGTCACCGTCGAGGCCATCGAGCAATCCCTGGATAAAGCCGCGGTGCGCTACGACCGCGACGGCGACCAGCACTACGACGTCATCAGCGCTTTCATCAAGTCGCTGCGCGGCTCCGACGTCGACGCCGCGCTGCACTATCTGGCCCGCATGCTGGTGGCCGGGGAGGATCCGCGGTTCATCGCGCGCCGGCTGCTGATCCTGGCCAGCGAGGACATCGGCATGGCCGACCCGACCGCACTGCAGGTCGCGGTCGCCGCCGCGCAGACAGTGGCGCTGATCGGCCTGCCCGAGGCTCAGTTGACGCTGGCGCATGCCACCATCCACCTGGCCACCGCGCCCAAGTCGAACGCGGTCACCACCGCGCTGGCCGCGGCGATGGACGACATCAAGGCGGGCAAGGCCGGTCTGGTGCCGGCCCATCTGCGCGACGGGCACTACTCCGGCGCCGCGGCGCTGGGCAACGCACAGGGCTACAAGTACTCTCACGACGACCCGGACGGCGTTGTCGCCCAACAATATCCGCCGGATGAGTTAACGGACGTCGACTACTATCGGCCCACCGGTCGCGGCGGCGAACGTGAGATGGCCGGTCGACTGGACCGGCTGCGGGCGATCATCCGCAAGAAACGGAGACGGCCATGAAAACGTTCACCGACGAGGAGATGGGCCAGCTGCTGCCCACCGCCAAGTCCTACAGCGTCGTCATCCTCAAGCAGGGACCCAACTTCGGTGACGACACGGCACTCGGGATCATTTGGGAGCACGGGCGGCGCAACTTCGGGCTGCGCGACGATGGCGTGCTGGCGGTGGTGCTGCCGGTCACCGACGGGTCCGACGTCTGCGGCATTGGCGTGTTCGCGGCGACGGTCGACGACACCACTGCGATCATGAATGACGACCCCGGCGTGGCGGCCGGAGTCTTCACCTACGAGGTGCACCCCTGCCGCGGATTCCCCGGGGACTCGCTGCCCTAGCGTTTAGACCAGCTCGGGCACTCGCAGGTGGGCGATCGCCAGCTCGAACTCGACCACGTCGAGCACCTCGGCCCCCAAGTCCCGCACGCGCCTGCTGCGCAGCTCGGTCGCCCGGTCGCGGTTTCGGGCCATCGCGTCCAGGCTGTCGAACGTCGAGCACGACACCGCTCGCCGGCATGCGGGGTGGTCGACCATCAGGCTGGCACTGCAGAACCCGTCGAGAGTCTCCAACTCGGGAAGCACATGCATCCGGTAGAAGTTGAGGGATCGCTCGATTTGGTCCGGCACCTCTTTGAGCCAGGCGGCACGCACGCATGCCCCCTGATGGGACCGATGGTCGCGGCGCATCAGAGCTATGTCCCATTCTTCGACCCTCGCGTTGCCGGAGAACATCATCGCGGCGCGGTCACGGATGGGCGCCACCCGCTCGGCGCCGGCGCGCATCGCCTCGATGGATTCCCAGGCGCTGGTGGCGATGCATCTGCCGGACTGGCGGTCCACCAACAGCGACACTCCGACACACTCGTCCATCTCGTGCAGGGCGGGCATGACGACGTCGCGAACGTGCGCAATTCCAATGTCGACGGACAAGGGTTGCGCCTGGATGGTGGTAGAG
>DATIOT010000465.1:0-4778 GCA_035472875.1 Mycobacterium sp. | reverse complement strand
CAGCTCAAGGTATTGCGTGGCGAGCTCGGCGTACCCCTCCGAGTCGCCCTCCACCTTCGCCAACAGCGCCCGCGATTTCAGCCACCACAGATCCAGTGCCGGAATGCCAGGCCGACGGTCCTGCCAGTGATCAACGATTCGATGCGCCTCAGTGAGGTCGTCGGTGGATCCCCGCTCGATGAGAAGGCCGACCAGTACCTCACCGGCGCAACCGACGAAGACCCGGGAGCCACCAGCCATGTGTAACGCAAACGTGGCATGAAGTTCATCGATCGCTTCGTCAATTCGCCCGTGGCGGGCAGCGTCGATCGCAAGGTCGGCACCTACGGCCGGCAGCGCGATGGTCAAGCCCTTGTGCTTCCGCATGTTCGCGTGGGCCTTGTGAAGCACGTCGATCGCCTCGTTGAGCGCCGCATCCTCCACATGCAGCAACACTTTGCCGCAGGCCAATTGCGCGAGGATGATCCCGCCGATGTCACCGAACGATTCAGCACGCCGCAACGCCTCGCGCATGTGGTCGAGCGTCTCATCAGCCTGGTCCACGCCCAGCGCCGTCGTCACGACGAAGTAGATCAGAATTGACGCGTAGCGGACGGATTGGAGCGCGTGCGCGTGCTCGAATTCCTCTCGGAGGCGCCGTCTGCCCTGCTCGTAGCGGCCGGCGCACGTCTCGATGGCACCAAGAAGCGCGTTTGCCGAGATAAGTTCGACTGCCGGTACGTCCGTAGATAGTGCGTGTATCGCATCGATAACCTCGAGCGCGGCATCGAATTCGCAATTTGCGAATCGTACAAATGCCACCGCATTGAGGATGATGCTCCTGGTCTCGGCATCGCAGTCAACGTGGCTGACCATATCCTCGAGCTCCGCCGCCAGCGCCGCGGCCTCGGGAACGCGGTTGTCGTTGACCGCGAACGAAAAGATGAGTCCGGCTGTGGCAATCGCCAGGGACGTCAGATCACCAGTTTGCGTTGTCAGGTCACGAAACTCGCGGTAACGCTCGTCGACGTCTGCACCACTGCCTACGAAGAGCGCCGTCGAAATCAGCATGGTGCATGGCGCGATTCGCATGGCGATGACGTCGTCGTGATCATCGGGTAACTCGTCGGCGATGCGTCGTGCGTTCTCCCATTGTGCGCGTGCAGCCAGAAGATCGCGAGACCGAAGCCATTCCGCCGCGCGCAGGTGCCAGCGGCAAGACTCGGCCAGTTCGCCGGCCGCCTCGAGATGTGTGGCGATCAGAGCTGCGTTCTCGTCGGCGGCGCCGCGGTCGCGTGCTTCAATGGCGGCGGCCAGCGTGCGATGGGTCTGCTCGCGGTTGACGCTTAACTGCGATTCGTAAGCCACCGCGCGGATCAGCGGATGGCGGAAGGCGTACTCGGCGCTCGGGATGAACCGCACCTGATCGATGAGCTCGGCGCTGAGCAGCTCGTCGACCACCGCATCGATGCCCAGCGCGGCCAGCAGCTCCGCCCCGAAGCGCGCCCCGATCACCGACGCCGCGTTCAACGTCCGCTTGGCCGCGGTGTCGAGCCGGTCGATGCGCGCCTCGATGGCCGCTTGCACCGTGGCTGGCACGCTCACCTCGGCGACATCCGTCCGACAGACATACTTACCGTGCTCGCCGGTCAGCACCCCGCGCTGGGCCAGCTCGCGCACCATCTCCTCGGCGAAAAACGGGTTGCCTGCGGCCCGCCCGGCGATGATCGCCGCCAGCTCGCCGATCGAGGGATCCAACCCCAGCAGCTCACCGATCAGCGCCGCGGTGTCCGAATCATCCAGTGGGGCAAGCGCTATCGTCTGGGCGTCGGGCACCCACATCAGCGCTCCCTCATACTCCGGGCGGGCGGTGATCAGCACCATCAAGTTGGTCTGCGGGATCACCATGAGGAAGTCGGCCAGCATCGACTCGCTGACCGCATCGATCCACTGCGCATCCTCGATCAGGTAGAGCGCCGGTTCGGTGCGGGCCAGCGCCGCGGTGTTGATCAGCACGGTCAACCGGCGCCGCCGCGCATCCGGGTCGATCTGGGGCAGCGCCACATCGCGGTCGGCAATGCCGAGCAGGTCATCAAGGAGCAGCAGATCCTGCGGGTCGGCATCCGGAACTCGTTCCCGGACCCGCGCGCGGGCCGCTTCGCCGTCAAGATCAGCCACGCCGATGCCCACCCGCAGCAGCCGCGCCACCACCTGGAAGGAAATGTCACGGGCGTGGGATTCGCAGAACGTCCAAAACACCTCGACCCCACGATCGACCGCCAGCGCTATGGCCTCACGGGCCGTCCGGCTCTTGCCGATGCCCGGCGGTCCCACCACATTCACCACACCACCGCGGCCACCGATCGCGCGGTCCACCATGGCCTCAACAGCGGCCATCTCCCAACGCCGACCGACCAGGCGCGATTCCGTGCCACCGGCCAGGGCATAGCGCGGCTCGATCGCCAGCAGCCGGCGCGCTGAGACGGGGTCGTCCTTGCCCTTGATCAACACGAGCTCGGTGTCGGCGAGGACCGCGGTGTGCTCGACCAAACGCGCGGTGGACTCGCTGAGCATCACCCCGCCCGGAGGGGCGACCGACTCCATCCGCTGCGCCAACCCCACCTGCTCCCCGATGGCGGCGTAACCCGATACACCCGGACCGATTTCACCGGCAACAACCCGGCCCGAATTCAGACCCACCCGGAGCCGCAGATCCACGCCGTCACGGCGTCGCACCTCAGCCGCCAAGCGGTTCGTCTCCTCCTGGATGGCCAGCGCCGCCAAGCACGCCCGGATCGCATGATCCTCCAACGCCACGGGCGCCCCGAACAACGCCATCAGGCCATCACCGGTGAACTTTTCCATCGTGCCGCCGTACCGGCGCACCACCGCCGCGCCCGGGCTGACCAGCTCGGCCATGATCTCGCGCAGCCGCTCGGCACCCACCGCCGCGGCGATGTCCATCGAGCGCGCCACGTCGGCGAACAAGACGGTGACCTGCTTGTACTCGGCCGGCTTCGGGCCCGCTGAAACGGCTACACCGCACTCGCTACAGAACTTGGCCTTCTCGTTCAATTCGGTGCCGCACGATCCGCATGAAAGCCCTGTGGCGGTCATTTCACGCGGCCCGACCCACTGTCGTTCACATCAATATCGTGTCACCGCTGACCAGACGTGTCTGTTATATCGGCCGAGCGATCCGGTACGACGACAACCACGCTCCGGAGCAGACGCTCAGCCATCCCGCCTCAAGACTTGTGACGGACCGCACCGTCGGCCCCAACCGCGGGTTCCAGCCCCAAGAGTGTAAGGGCGACTTGACTGATCACACCTGGCACGGCGGTGGATACGGGTCCGCGTAGCTGAACCCTTTCGGCGAGCGCTTGTCGTGAAACTCAAGTTTGGCAGCAACATTTGAGAAACTGAGAACCTTAGATACGAGACACCTGTGATCGCTTTGGCGCGATTGCAGCTGCATTCTCGCCGGGGTGGAGACATCATGGACCTCGTGCCGGGAAGTCTCACTGGCGCGTGGACGATTGGGCCGCCTTGCCTGGTGTTCGTGGCCTGTGCTTACTTCACTCGGGCACCGGTCGTAAGAGTGCTGGCCGCTCTGGTCAGCGGCGCGGCGGTCGCCGGATTCAACGTTGCCGCAGATGTTCTAGCCCATCAGCGCGGCTGGTGGCACTATCCCGGCCTCGGCGACCGCGGCTTTGGCCCTCTCGTGTGGTACGCGGGGGCCGGCGTCGGCGTGTCCGGTCTTTCGCTGATCGCTTGGCGAGCTCACAGACGATGGGGGCTGACCGGCACCATCGTTTTCCTGCTCGCCTTGGCTGCTTATGGCTCCACCCGCGACTGGACTGTGTCGCACGTGATGCGCGACCTCATCGTGTTCGGAGGCGGCGCCGTGCCCTGGATCGCCGACTATGTCGGCTGGCTGGGATGCGGGTCCGTCGCAATCGCTGTGCAGGCCCTCCTTCGCGGGCCGCCCGGCCGGGATGCGCCCCGTCCACGGCGAACCCGTCGACAGCCGAGCCGTGCCGAAGAATAAGCCCGCGAACCAATCTGGCACGACGACTTTGATGTCCAGGACTACGTGCACCGCCCTGCTCGCATTGAGTTGTGACATCCAGCGATTCGGTTGGGGGGGAGGAGAGCAGATCGTGGGTGTGGCGGATGGCTCTGGGCTTCCCATCGCAGCCGACTAGTCAGTCCCTGCCCGACGGCGATCATTTGGAGGGTCCGCTTCAGCACCGCTCGGAGGCGTTTGTGGCAACGCAAGTTTTCGGAGCGATGTCTGAGAAACTGAGAACGTTAGAAACGAGACAGTAAGTCGCTCAGCGTTGTTGGTTGCGGATTCGTCGGTAGTGGCGTGCTGCTCGGGCGCGGTTGCCGCAGGCTTCTGAGCACCATTCGCGTCGATGGTGGGTTTTGACGAAGTAGAGCACGCACCCGGGGGCTTGGCAGGCGCGCAGTTTGACTGCTGCGGGTCCGGTAAGTAGGTCGATCGCGTCGTGTGCGAGTTCAGCAAGGGCGGTGCGTGTCGGCGATGCGGGCGGTGGGTTGCCACGTTGGAGTTGGCCGTCACGCATCGTGAGTTGGGTGTGGGGTCGGTGGGTGGCCGCTTTGTTAACGGCGGCAACCGCGTCGTCAACGGTGTCGACGGAGGACTGTGCGGCGGGACGTGGGTCGTCGGTGCTGAAGGCGGCGAGCCGGCGCAGGGAATCCCGCAACGCCCTGGCCTCGGCCAGCTCGTCTAGGCCGGGACTGTCGAGAGCATCGGCGTCTTGATCGTTGAC
>DATIOT010000464.1:0-2663 GCA_035472875.1 Mycobacterium sp. | reverse complement strand
ACACTGTCGTCTGCTTATAGGTACTGACCGTGTCCGCCCTGCCCCGGCTTGCCGATCCCCGGCGGCAGCGCACCCTGGCGCATCTGCTCCAACTGGGCGCGCGCGGCCATCTGCTGGGCGAACAGCGCGGTCTGGATTCCGTGGAACAGCCCTTCCAACCAGCCGACCAGCTGCGCTTGTGCGATGCGCAGCTCGGCGTCCGACGGCGCGGCGTCCTCGTTGAACGGCAGCGTGAGGCGATCCAGCTCCTCGCGCAGTTCGGGCGCCAGGCCTTCTTCGAGCTCGCGGATGCTGGTGGCGTGGATCTCGCGCAGCCGGTTGCGGCTGGCCTCGTCGAGCGGTGCCGCGCGCACTTCCTCGAGCAGTTGCTTGATCATGGTGCCGATTCGCATCACCTTTGCGGGCTGCTCGACCAGGTCGGTCAGGGAGCGTGCGTCTGAGTCTTCGTCGTCTGTCGCCTCGCGTATCGCCATGATCCGCGGATCGACGCCGCCGATGATTTCGATGCCGTCGTCGGGGCCATCGTTGCCGTTACTCAATCCGTCACCATCCTCTTGTCGCGTCTAAGAGTGGGGCGCCGCTGCGGCATTTCCGCGCCATTCATAGATTTTGGCCCCACCGTTGTCGTAGATCAGCATCCACGACTTCGATTTCTCCAGTGACACTAGTCCGTCGGGCGTTCCAAACCCTCTGACGTTGGGCGTGCTGGTCAGGATGTACCTGATATTGAGCGCTTTAATCGCCTCGACAACTTTCGGATCGGAATCGCCTTTGCGAGCAGAACTCCAGAATATGTAGCGGTAGTAGCCCGGGCCGGTCTGCTGCGGGAAGTCGTAGTGGGTCCACAGCGGATGCAGGTCGGCAACCGCATACACCCATGCGGTCCCGTCGATGTTGGAGTCGCCGATCAAGGTGTCGTGTGCGCCTGGCAGTTTGGCCAGGTAGGCCATGGCCATGAGGTCGCGCTGGCCGATTATCACCGAGTCGTACTTGTCGCCGAATAGCACCAGGTGTCGGTAGAGGTAGTGCCGACCCGTGAGCACGGTGGCCACCAGCAGCAGGCCCGCCGTGGCCGCGACCCAGAACGGTGCGGGCAGCTGTTTGAACCGGTCGGTGACTCGTTTGGCGCCGGCGACCAGGAGCATGACCGCTGCGAACAAGGCGATGGCCGCCATAGGAGTGACCAGCATCGTCACGACCGCGGTGAGCCGTCGCGGATCGTTGTAGAAGAACGTGCTGAGCCCTTCGATGGCGGCGCCCAACGGATTGTGAAACGGCGCCCCGGAGTAGATGGTCGCCACGGTGAGCACCAGCCAGACCACCGGCGGCCACCAGATTTTCTTGTACAACAGGATCGCCATGCCGATGTAGACCAGCGCGAGCAGGCCGTATTGGGTCGGGAAATCGTTGAGGTGGCGGGTGTGCAGGAGCAGCGCATCGATGACGCCCTGCTTGACGCTCTTGAAGCTGGGGAATGCGTGCCCGGCGATGATGTCAGCCTGCTTGAGCACCCCGATGAACTGCGGCGCCAATATCGCCGCGGTCGGCACCGCCACGGCAGCCAAGGTCAGCACGTCGGCCAGCCGGCCGCGCACCGGATGCCAACACGCGTCCAGAAACCACCAGGCCAACAGGAACAAGATGACGATGAATCCGCCGGTGAGATGCACCGACAGGACGCCCACCAGTGCCAGCACGGCCGCCGGGATGCGGTCGCGATGCCGCAACGTCGAGGTGATCAGGACAAACGTCGGGATAGCGACCCCGTAGGCCGCCAGGTTGGGCATCGCGGCAACGCCGAATTCGACGTAGGGCACCGAGGTGAATGACGCCGACAGTGCGGCCGCGGTGGCCGAGACGCCGGCAGTGCGCCACGGGGTGGTGCGCGGCCTGAGCACCTGCCAGGTGAGCATGGCCGCGCTGGTCGGAAACAGCCACACCGAGGCCGCCACCGAACTCAAGGTGTAGCCGGTGGTGGGTGCCGCCCCGGTGAGCTGGCAGAACACCGCGATCAGGGCGTGGAACACCGACGGGTAATACAGCGCTTGGTGCGTCTCGACATTGCGCAGCTCACCCATGTGGGTGGACGACGCCTGGCCGGTGTCGAGCATGAAGCGCACCTCATTGGAATGCCAGACGGCGTCCCAGGTGCTGGGGATGGATTGCCAATGCGTGATGCCGCGATAGGCGGCCCACATGATCAGCAGTGCGCCCAGCAGCACACCGGCCGCTACCGTGAGCGCCGGCCAGCCGCTGATGCCGCGCGCCTCAGCTTCGGTGTCCCGGTAGCGGGCGAGTAGCAGCTGCAAACCCGTCATCACGAGGCACACCGCGGCCAGCGCGGCGAGCGCAGTCCAACCGTTCCAAGGGATTCCGAGCGCACCGAAGGGAATAATCGCCAGCGCGACCACGCCGTATGTCAGCGCCGGGCCAACTGCGATAGCGACCGGCCAAGTTAGCTGAGTGATACGTGCGACGATCGTCCCCGGCGCGATCAGCAAAAACAATGCGATCAGCGTTCCGAACCAGAGCCCCACTCGACTAGTATGGCTGGCCGGGTGACCTGGCTCCGGAAGCCACCGTTTGGCAAGAACGTCTGCGGCACCCGCTACCGTCACAATTTCGCGGAAATGCGGAAGCTCTAAGGTGGCTGGCATGGCTTA
>DATIOT010000463.1:0-5491 GCA_035472875.1 Mycobacterium sp. | reverse complement strand
GTCTCGCCGCAGCGCGGACCAGCTCCATGGCCTGGGCGGCATCGGGTTCATCCATGGAGGAATCGTTGCACCGCTGGCCTTGTCCCGACTGCGAAATGGCTGAGGCCGTTGACAATCCACTCAACGAAACGAAAATACCGTCACAGTCGCCGAGGAGAGCAGGGGGCGGTCACCACCTGCTCATGACGATCTACACCGGCCGGAACTGACGGCATGATCGACAACTCGCTGAGGGCACGGAAATTCTTGCAACGTATCCCCCTTCGCTAGCCCGTGTTGCAGGCTTGAACGGCAGAACGACCGACCGCGCTGCGCAGCATCATGATGCCCAACCCGCCGCCGCACCCAACAGCAAGACCGCGATTACCGCATCAACGCCTAACGCGCACTTAACGCGGAACGTAACCAGCCCCCGCCGTTCTAACGGTCATCCCAACTGATAAGACTCGGCCGACACGCGAAAGAAATGCCCGGTGCCAGAATCGGTGCACGTCATCCCGGCCGGCTCGCTGTCGCACGTGATGGTGCCGAGCGATTTCGTCTGGCCATAGGCGAGCGGCGGCCAGAGGCCGTGGCCCGAACCGATCGCAGAGTAGCTACACGTGACGTATGCCGTCTGCCCTTGGTCGAGCCGAAAATCGCGACCTAGATCCGATCCGGGCGGGCACGGTCCGCCGTTTTGGTCTCTGGCCAGTCCCGGTGCGACCGTGTAGGTGTGGTCCCCGATCTGACACATAGCTATGGGCAGGCGGGCGTCTTGGCCGTTGAGTATGCAGCGGATATTTCCTGAAGGGGACGCAAACTGCTGATAGTTGTCGTCGGCGTGCGCGGTTGGCGCACCAAAAGCGAACGAAACCGGTGCGACAATGCCGAGGGCCGCGGCCAGCGCCGAGTTGGAGATAAATCTCCCGCGGCGGTTCATTGTGTTCATTCGGTACTCCGCTTATGTCTGCCGTGTTTGGCAATCATGACCGTGCTCCGGGCGGGGCGGAAGGGCTAGAACGTTCTGGCGCGACGATCAATGGCCTGTTGGCACCGTCATTCGTTGAGACTCCGAACCGGGGTAGCGCCGTCGATGTTGTGGGGATCGGTAGCGAACCGCCCCTTGTGTACTTTCCGCGACCCCGCCTTACCCGGAGGTTGAGTGGGGTCCGACTGATTCCCAATTACCGATGTGACTGCGGCGCCGGAGGCGAATACTGATCGTCAGCATCAAACCGCCTGGGAAGGATCTGGGCCATGTCTCACGACCAAATCTTGAAGAAGATGATCGCCGGGGCGCTGCTGTCGGGCGGCGTCGCGGTCGCGGGTTTGGGGCTGGCCACCGGTACCGCCCAGCCGACGATTGGTACGGACCACATCAGTGGTGCCCAGGGCAAACCATGAACGGGCCGACGGGGCCGGGGCCTAATGTGGTTTGGAATATGGGAGTTGGCCACACCTGGTATCACACCGCCTACGGGCAGGGGAACGTTGCTGATAAGTATGGCAGTCAGCCCGGTCCTAATGTTTGGGACGGAGATAATCCGCCTCCTCCGCCGGCTCATAATCCGCTCTGCCTCGCCGGCCCTGGTTGCGCGCCCTGGCCGTAGTGGGCGTTGACTGCACCTGAAGGGATAGGCCGGTGCAAACCGGTGTGGCTCGGTGTTTCCATCTAGGGATTGACATGGCACCTCCGGGAGCCGGGTGCCGTTGACCAACACTGGATGTATGGCAATACATGATGACCACGTGATATAGCAGCCGCCACCCGGGCGGTAAGGTCTACCGTTCTTGGCGAGACCGCCGCCGAAGACACGAGGGCGCAATGACCGACGTCACCATTGAGACACCCAACGGAAGCATCGACGCAGTACTGGAGATTCCGTCCGGAGAAGGACCCTGGCCTGGCGTCGTCGTCATCCACGACGCGTTCGGACTGCGCGAACCTCACCGCGAGATCGCGCGTCGAATCGCCGACAACGGTTACCTGGCGGTCGCACCCAACCTCTTCGCCCGCGGCGGCATGATCCGCTGTATGCAAGCGGTTTTCAACGACCTCATGGCCTACGAGGGCCGCGCCTTCGACGACATCGCAGCGGCACGCGAGCTTCTGTCGAGGCGGTCCGACTGCACCGGCGCGATCGGCATCGCTGGATTCTGCATGGGTGGCGGGTTCGCGCTCGTCGCCTCCACCAAGGGCTTCGGCGCATCGGCGCCGTTTTATCCGCCGCCCCTACAGCGCAAGTACGCCACAATCGTCGACGGCGCCTGTCCCATCGTCGCCAGCTTCGGCAAGCGCGATCCCCTCAACCGGGGCAGCGGGAAACACCTAGAAGAAGTGTTGACCGAGAAGAAGATTCCGCATGACGTGAAGACATACCCACATACGGGGCACAGCTTCGCCGACCATGCTCCCCTGCAGGCGGTGTCTCGCATCATCGGGTTCGGCGAAAACAAGGAGGCCGCCGCCGACGCATGGCAGAGGGTGTTCACCTTCTTCGGCCAACACCTGCAGTGACCGATCGACATGCCGACAGGAAGTCACTAAATAGGTTGGGTGAGCCCGTCGAGTTCGGGGATGCGGATCATCCACTAGCGGCCGTCGCGGTAGACGTCGATTTCGTAGCGACAGGTATTTTCCTTTAGGGATTGACTAGGCAGCTGGTCAGGCGGGGAAGTCCGGTCAGCTCGTGGCGTTCATCCAGCAGCGCATCCGCCACGTCTATCAACGGAAGCGGCCCGCGCCGAGGTTCACACCGAGAAGCCGAGGTTCACACCAGAAGAAGATGAGTCGTGGCTGACGACTCAGATGACGACGTCGGGATCGTAGGTGTCGTCGAGGATGTCGAGTAGGTTGGCGATGGCCTCGTCCCAGTCGATGACGGGTGGCTCGCGCCGGCGGCGGCGTTGGTTCGCTTCCACGCTGTTGGCCATTGCCTTGGCCCGCTTGGCCGCCGCCCTGGTGGGCCGGCTCGGCTGGGTGGTCATGCCTTGCGACACCCTTTTCGATTCGTTCGTGAAAACCTCACCGACGATGGCACGTGCCACGGCCACTCGGTCAGCTCGCGGCGTTCATCCAGCAGCCCATCCGCCACAACTATCGACGGCAGCGGCCCACCCCGCTCCCGAGCCGCACGTAGTGCCGATCTATGACTTTGGCGAAATCGACGGACGCTGTATGTAGGACCGTGCCCCTCGTCATGTCAGTAACGATCGAGCTCGATCAACCGCTCGTCGCTGATCCCAAAGTGATGCGCGATCTCGTGGAGCACGACGTGTCTGACCTCGCGGCGCAGACGATCGGCGTCGCCGGCAGCGAGTCGCGTGAGCGGCCCACGGAAGATGCTGATCTTGTCGGGAAGCACTCCGCTGTACGTGCTGCTCCTTCGCGGCAGCGGTACACCGCGGTACAGGCCGAGCAGCGGCCGCCCGTCGGGAGGCTCGTCCTCGACGACGATCTCAACGTTGCTCATGGCCGCACGGAGATCGGCCGGCAAGGCGCTCAGCGCGTCGTCAATCGCCTCTTCGAACGGATCGTTGAGACCCGGCTCCGAACGCGCATCCATCTCCGCAACGATGCCAGAATCGGTGCGGGGATAGAGACGGCTCCTTCTTGTACGACCTTAGGCCGCCAGCATTGCTCGCGGGCAGCGGCTCGCGCCTGGCCGGGGTGCTTAGCGCCCTTAGACTTATCCCTTCCCAGCGCCCGTAGCTCAACGGATTCAGCGGCGGCCGGCGGCCGGGGCGAGGCGGGCCACCCTGCGCAGTATCCACGGTGTGCGCCTGGCCATCGCGGCAACGACGCGGTCCGAGCGGCGCATCGCGGTCCGAGGGCCGGGGGTTGGCGTTGACACCAGTTCCGCCTCGGCAGATCCCGCCCGCGGGCCGTGGCGATCGACCGCCATGAGTTGCCAGGTGCCGGGTACCCCACGCAACTCGACGCTGCCGCGGTCCTCGAAGCCGGTGCCCGAGCCGACGACCAGGTCACGGACGGTGCGCGAGACGAGGATTTCACCGGCGCCGGCCTGGCCGACAATCCGCGCCGCGATGTGTACGGCAATCCCGCCGATGTGGTTGTCCCGCAGTTCGCACTCGCCGGTGTGAATGCCAGCGCGGATCTCGATACCCAATGTCTCGGCGTCAGCGCGCAAAGCCTCGGCGCAGCGGATGGCCTGCGTCGGGCCGTCGAACGTGATGAGGTGGCCGTCGCCGGTGCTCTCCACAACCGTGCCGCCGAATCGTTGCGTGAGCTCCGCGGTGATCTCATCGAACCGGTGCAGCACCGCACGCCACCGCTCATCGCCGGTCGCCGCCGCGTGTCGCGTGGAGGCGACCATGTCGGTGAACAACACGGTGCGCAGGGCGCGACGTGACAGAGTTGGCGCGGCATGGCTGCCGGTGAGAAACTCCTCGACCTGGGTCAAGATCCGGTCGGGATCGGCGAGCCAGGGCACGTGGTCCCTGCCCTCGACTTCGAGGAACCGGGCACCGGGGATGTGATCGGCGATGTACCGGCCCTCCTGCACCGGAATGACTTCGTCGCGGGCATGGATGACCAGGGTAGGAACGCTGATCGTCGGCAGGATCGACCGCACGTCGATCCGAAACGCCGCTTCGAGCGCCGCGCGCGCCATCCCCGGGCTGGCGCTCATGCGCTCCACCATTGCGAGCGCGCGGATCGACAGCACCGACGGCAGCAGAGCTTTGGTTGCCTCGCCGCGGCCCCACGCCGAGCCCGCAGCGCGGCACCAAGCCTGCCAGCGGGCGAGCTGCTGCACCGAGGGCGTGTAGTCGTTGCCCAGCTCGGGCACGAGGCGCGCCCGCAGCTCGGCCGGATCGCGGTCCAAGTCGTCCCACCCGGCGAAGCCGAAGTACGCGAAGGCGCCGGTAAGAATCAACGCCCGCGTTCGCTCCGGTCGGGTTGCCGCGAAGAAGATTTCGGCCGGGCCGCTCTCGCTACCCCCGAAAAGCACCGCTCTTTCGAAGCCGACGGCGTCCATGACGGCTTCGATCTCGGCCGCCCGATCATCCAGCGTGCGAACTCTCGGCACCGGGTCCGACAGCCCCACCCCGGCCTTGTCGAACAGCAGGACGCGACAGAACGTGGAGAGCCGCTCAAAGAAGGCCACGAACTCGGGCACGGTCCAGGCCAGCTCGACGTGGCTGGTGAACGACCCGACGAAAACGAGCTCGATCGGCCCATCCCCGAACACCTGATACGCCAGGCTCAGATCGCCGCAAGATGCGTACGACGTTTCCGGCACGGCATCAGCGTACTGCTGTCACGCAGCTACGACTCCCGACTTCGGGAGCAGTCCGCGTGCCGTTGGATAGAGCCCTTGACGATGAATCGGGCCGCCCCCGAGGCGAGCAGGGGCGGCCCGATCAACTGATATGTAGGCATGGTTTGTCAATAGGCAGGTGAAGGCCGCCCCGGTTTTGTGCCGGGGCGGCCTTCGTTTGATCGGTGCCAGTCGGTGTGGTGGCGGTCGTTGGTCAACGACGGTGG
>DATIOT010000462.1:0-10111 GCA_035472875.1 Mycobacterium sp. | reverse complement strand
CGGCCGCCGGCCGGTGCGGCTGGCGGGCGGGCGTCAGGCCAGCGCGCTGGACATCCAGCGGGAGTACTACAGCCGCGCCGTCGAGCATCTGCAGGTCAGGGAGCCCAACGCGCAGATCGAGCAGGTCGTCGACCTGTGGGGTCGCCAGCTCGACGCCGTCGAGAGCCAGGATTTCGCCAAGGTGGACACCGAGATCGACTGGGTGATCAAACGCAAGCTGTTCCAGCGCTACCAGGACCGCTACAACATGGAGCTGTCGGACCCGAAAATCGCCCAGCTGGATCTCGCCTACCACGACATAAAGCGTGGGCGCGGTGTCTTCGATCTGCTGCAGCGCAAGGGCCTGGCCGCGCGCGTCACCACCGACGAGGAGATCGCGGAAGCCGTCGACCAACCGCCGCAGACCACTCGCGCCCGGCTGCGTGGCGAATTCATCAGTGCCGCCCAGGCGGCGGGGCGCGACTTCACCGTCGACTGGGTACACCTCAAACTCAACGACCAGGCCCAGCGCACCGTCTTGTGCAAAGACCCATTCCGATCCGTCGACGAGCGGGTCAAACGGCTGATCGCCAGCATGTAACCCACGATCTCGAGGGCCGCCCGCGGGTTGGGAGACGCTGGCTAACCGACCGATCTAGGCTGGAGTAAATGGCGACCTCGAAAGTCGAACGGCTGGTAAACCTGGTTATTGCCTTGCTGTCCACCCGTGGCTACGTCACCGCTGAAAAGATCAGATCGAGCGTGGCGGGTTATTCGGATAGCCCCAGCGCTGAGGCGTTCTCCCGGATGTTCGAGCGCGACAAGAACGAGTTGCGTGACCTCGGCATACCCCTCGAGGTCGGCAGGGTTTCGGTGCTGGACCCCACCGAGGGCTACCGGATCAACCGCGACGCCTACTCACTGCCCCCAGTCGAGCTCACCTCGGACGAGGCAGCGGCGGTAGCCGTCGCCACCCAGCTGTGGGAGTCGCCCGAACTGATCACCGCGACCCAGGGCGCGTTGCTCAAGCTGCGCGCCGCGGGGGTGGACGTCGATCCTGACGCACCGGTGGCCATTGCCTCTCCGGCCGGGGTGCCGGGGCTGCGCGGGTCGGAGGATGTGCTCGGAATCCTGTTGTCGGCCATCGATTCCCGGCAGGCGGTGCAGTTTCCGCACCGGCCGTCGCGGGCCGAGCCCTACACCATGCGAACCGTCGAGCCGTGGGGTGTGGTCACCGAGAAGGGCCGCTGGTATCTCGTGGGCCACGACCGCGACCGCGATGCGACCCGCACCTTCCGGCTTTCGCGGATCGGCGCTGAGGTCACGCCGATCGGTCCGGCCGACGCGGTTACCGTGCCCGACGACGTCGACCTGCGCAAGATCGTGTCCGTGACCGTCGCTGAAACGCCGACCGGCGGGCAGGCGCGGGTGTGGGTCGCCGACGGGCGGGCCACCGCGCTGCGGCGCGCCGGAAGGTCCACCGGTGCGCGGCAATTGGGCGCCCGCGACGGCGAGGTGATCGAACTCGACATCGGATCGACCGACCGGCTGGCGCGCGACATCGCCGGCTACGGGGCCGATGCCGTCGTGCTCGAGCCGCAGTCGCTGCGCGAGGACGTGCTGGGCCGGTTGCGCGCCCAAGCGGGGGGCGGGGAGGAGCGGCGCTCATGACACCGGTGTCCACCCGCCTCGTCCGGCTGCTCAACATGGTGCCGTATTTCCAGGCGAACCCGCGGGTCACCCGTGCAAAGGCCGCCGCTGACCTGAGGGTGTCCGCCAAGCAGCTGGAAGAGGACGTCAACCAGCTGTGGATGTGCGGTCTTCCCGGCTACTACCCGGGTGATCTCATCGATTTCGAGTTCTCCGGCGACACGATCGAGGTGACGTTCTCGGCGGGCATCGACCGGCCGCTCAAACTCACCTCGCCGGAGGCCACCGGCCTGCTGGTGGCGCTGCGGGCGTTAGCCGATATTCCTGGCGTGGTCGATCCGGAAGCGGCGCGCAGCGCGATCGCCAAGATCGAGGCCGCCGCCGGTGCCGTCGGCCACGACGCCACGGGTTCGTCGGCAGCCGTCGATGAGCAGGCGCCCGTCGAGAGTCGGGCCGCGGCCACGGTGCGCACGGCGGTGCAGTACAAACATGCACTGGCCATCGACTATTACGCCGCGTCACATGACACCCTGACCAGCCGGATCGTCGACCCCATCCGGGTGCTGCTGATCGGCGGCCACAGTTACTTGGAGGCGTGGTCACGTGAAGCCGAAGGGGTTCGGCTGTTCCGCTTCGACCGGATTGTGGACGCCAACGAGCTGGGCGAGCCGGCCGCCCCGCCCGAGCCGGCGCTGCACGCGCCGCCGGACACGTCGCTGTTCGACGGTGATCCGTCACTGCCGTCGGCCAAGCTGCGGGTCGCGCCTTCGGCGTCGTGGCTGTTCGAGTACTACCCGATGCGGGACGTGCGCGAGTTGCCGGACGGATCGTGTGAGGCGGTCATGACCTACGCCTCCGAGGATTGGATGACGCGCCTGGTGCTGGGCTTCGGGTCGGCTGTGCAGGTGATTGAACCGCAGTCGCTTGCGCAGCGGGTACGGGATTCGGCGGCGGCGGCTTTGGCGTCCTATCAGGCCCTGACCTGGTAAGCCTCCAGGAGTGACGCTGCGCAGCGGCTAGCGCACAGCGGCGCGGGCACACCGGCACCCGGCTCTGCTGCGGTAGCATCGGGTGGACGTCTGGAGGTAATCAAAGTGGGCAGTCTTAGTCCGTGGCACTGGGCGATCCTCGCTGTCGTAGTGATCCTGCTCTTCGGTGCCAAGAAGCTCCCCGATGCGGCGCGCTCGTTGGGTAAGTCGATGCGCATTTTCAAGTCTGAGCTCCGTGAAATGCAGACCGAGAACAAAGCGGAAGCGCCTTCCATTGAGACTCCCGCGGCGCCCCCCCAGCCCGTGCAGTCGCAGCGGGTCGACCCGCCGGCGGCTACCGAGCAGGGTCACACCGAAGCCCGCCCGGCTTAGCCCCGCATCGCCGTCGCGGTGCCCGAGCGACACTGACCGAGCGTCGTGAAAGTTTTCAAGACTTCAGCGCGCACCGCTGCCTTGCTGAAGCGGCTTAACCCTCGCAACAGGCGCAGCCGCACCAATCCTGACGCGACGATGTCGCTCGTCGACCACTTGACTGAGCTGCGCACCCGGCTGCTGATTTCCCTGGCCGCGATCCTGATCACCACGGTTTTCGGTTTCGTCTGGTACTCGCATCCGATCTTCGGGCTGGAAAGCCTCGGCGAGTGGTTGCGCCATCCCTACTGCTCCTTGCCGCAGTCGGCGCGCGCGGAGATCAGCGCCGACGGACGGTGCCGGTTGCTGGCCACAGCGCCGTTCGACCAATTCATGTTGCGGCTCAAGGTCGGGATGACGGCCGGGATTGTGCTGGCGTGCCCGGTGTGGTTGTTCCAGCTCTGGGCGTTCATCACGCCCGGCCTCTACCGGAAGGAGCGCCGCTTCGCGATCGCGTTCGTGATCCCCGCCGCGGTGCTGTTCGTCGGCGGTGCCGTGCTGGCCTACTACGTGCTGTCCAAGGCGCTGGGCTTCCTGTTGACCGTCGGCAGCGACGTGCAGGTGACCGCGCTGTCCGGAGACCGCTATTTCGGCTTCCTGATCAATCTGCTGGTGGTATTCGGCGTCAGCTTCGAATTCCCATTGCTGATCGTCATGCTCAACATGGCAGGCCTGCTGACCTATCAGCGGCTCAAGTCCTGGCGGCGCGGCCTGATCTTCGCAATGTTCGTGTTCGCGGCGGTATTCACGCCCGGATCCGATCCGTTTTCGATGACGGCACTGGGGGTGGCGCTGTCCGTGCTCCTCGAGCTCGCCATCCAAATCGCTCGACTGCACGACAAGCGCAAAGCCAAGCGCGAAACCCAAGCCACGATCCCCGACGACGAAGCGTCGCGCATCGAGGCGCCCGAGCCGATACCGGAGCCGTCGTTCACTGCCGGGCAACATGACGACGTCACATAGATGTCGGCGTCGCACGGCGGCAGCGTGACCGAGCTGACCGAGCTGGCCCGGTTCGCCGCGGAGCTGCCTTTTTCGCTCGACGACTTTCAGCAGCGGGCCTGTGCGGCGCTCGAACGAGGCCACGGTGTGCTGGTCTGCGCGCCGACCGGCGCCGGCAAGACAGTGGTCGGCGAATTCGCCGTGCATCTGGCGCTTGCGGCCGGCGGCAAGTGCTTTTACACCACCCCGCTCAAGGCCTTGAGCAACCAGAAGCACACCGACCTGAAGCTGCGCTACGGCCGCGACCGGATCGGGCTGCTGACCGGTGATATGTCGGTGAACGCCGATGCGCCCGTGGTGGTGATGACCACCGAAGTGCTGCGCAACATGCTCTACGCCGATTCGCCTGCGCTGCAAGGACTTTCCCATGTGGTGATGGACGAGGTGCATTTCCTCGCCGACCGGATGCGGGGTCCGGTGTGGGAGGAGGTGATCCTGCATCTGCCCGACGAGGTGCGAGTGGTCAGCCTGTCGGCGACGGTGAGCAACGCCGAGGAGTTCGGTGGCTGGATCCAAACCGTGCGCGGCGACACGACCGTGGTCGTCGACGAGCACCGGCCGGTTCCGCTGTGGCAACACGTCTTGGTGGGTAAGCGTCTGTTCGACCTGTTCGACTATGACGCCGACGAGCCCGGTGACAAACGCGAGCCGCGAGTCGACCCGGAACTGCTGCGGCACATCGCGCATCGCCGTGAGGCGGACCGGATGTCGGACTGGCAGCCCCGCCGGAATTCTGGACGGTCGGCAAGGGGAGGCCGGCCGGGCCGGCCGCGGTTCTATCGGCCGCCCTCGCGGCCGGAGGTGATCGCGACCCTGGACTCCGAAGGGCTGTTGCCGGCGATCACGTTCGTGTTCTCCCGGGCCGGTTGTGACGCCGCGGTCCAGCAGTGCTTGCGTTCGCCGCTGCGGCTGACCACCGAGGAGGAGCGCGCACAGATCGCGGAGGTGATCGAACACCGGTGTGGTGATCTCGCGGACTCCGACCTGGCGGTCCTGGGCTACTACGAGTGGCGGGAGGGCCTGATGCGCGGGTTGGCGGCCCACCACGCCGGGATGTTGCCGGCGTTCCGGCACACGGTCGAGGAGCTGTTCACCGCCGGCTTGGTCAAGGCGGTGTTCGCCACCGAAACGTTGGCGCTCGGCATCAACATGCCCGCGCGCACGGTGGTGCTCGAGCGGCTGGTGAAGTTCAACGGCGAGCAGCATGTGCCGCTCACGCCGGGGGAGTACACCCAGCTGACCGGGCGCGCCGGCAGGCGCGGCATCGATGTCGAGGGTCACGCGGTGGTGCTGTGGCATCCCGCCGACGACACCACCGAACCGTCCGCGGTGGCCGGCTTGGCCTCCACCCGCACCTTTCCGCTGCGCAGTTCGTTCGCGCCGTCCTATAACATGACGATCAACCTGGTGCACCGGATGGGTCCTGAGCAGGCGCATCAGCTGTTGGAGCAGTCGTTCGCCCAGTATCAGGCCGACCGCTCCGTCGTCGGCCTGGTCCGTGGTATCGAACGAGGCCGGCAGATGCTCGACGAGATCGCCGCCGAACTGGGCGGAGCGGATGCGCCGATCTTCGAATACGCCCGGCTGCGTGCGCGGATTTCCGAGATGGAGCGCGCACAGTCCCGCGCGTCTCGGTTGCAACGACGGCAGGCGGCCAGCGATGCGCTGGCCGCGTTGCGTCGAGGTGACATCATCACCATCACCCACGGCAGGCGTGGCGGGCTGGCGGTGGTGCTGGAGTCGGCCCGCGACAGCTCCGATCCGCGGCCGTTGGTACTCACCGAACACCGATGGGCGGGGCGTATTTCGTCGGCGGACTACTCGGGTGCCTCGGCGCCGGTCGGATCGATGTCATTGCCCAAGCGGGTCGAACACCGTCAGCCGAGGGTCCGGCGCGATCTGGCCTCGGCGCTGCGCTCAGCTGCCGCCGGGCTGCCTGTTCCGCCCGCGCGCCGTCGCGGCGCCGAGGATGGTGAGTTCCACGATCCGGAGCTGGCGTCGCTGCGGGCGCAATTGCGTCGGCATCCCGCCCACAACAGCCCCGGCCTCGAGGACCAGATCCGACAGGCCGAGCGCTACCTACGCATCGAACGCGACAACGCGCAGCTGGAGAAGAAGGTGGCCGCCGCCACCAACTCGCTGGCCCGCACGTTCGACCGGATCGTCGGTCTGCTCACCGAGCGTGAGTTCATCCAAGGCCCGGCCACTGATCCGCATGTCACCGACGATGGCCGGTTGTTGGCCCGCATCTACAGCGAGAGCGACCTACTGGTCGCCGAATGCCTGCGCACCGGCGCATGGGCGGGGTTGGAACCGGCCGAGTTGGCGGCGGTGGTCTCGGCGGTGCTCTACGAGAGCCGGGGCGGTGACGGCCCCGGCGCCCCATTTGCCGCCGAGGCGCCCACGCCGCGATTACGGCAGGCGCTGTATCAGACGTCGAAGTTGTCGGTTGCGCTGCGCGCCGATGAGCAGACGCACCGGATCGCCCCGAGTCGTGAACCCGACGACGGCTTTGTCGGCGTCATCTATCGCTGGGCCCGGACCGGAGATCTGGCCGCGGCGCTGGCCGCTGCCGACCCGGCGGCCACCGGTTCGCCCTTGCTGGCGGGCGATTTTGTACGGTGGTGTCGGCAGGTGCTCGACCTGTTGGACCAGGTTCGCAACGCCGCCCCGGATGCTGAGCTGCGGGCCACCGCCAAGCGCGCTATCAATGACGTTCGGCGCGGCGTCGTCGCAGTTGACGCCGGGTAGGCTAGGCCCGAGCTACGGTTGAATCCGGGATGACAACGGACCCGTTCGGGCCAGGACACAAGGGGACTAGGGAGAAACGATGAGCGGACCGCAGGGATCGGACCCGGGCCAGCAGTGGCAGCCGCCCGGCCAGGGGGGCGACCAGTCCTCCGAACCGACCCAGGTGGGATCGCCCTGGCAACAGCAGCCGCCAACGCAGGAGGCGACGTGGCAGGCCCCGGCATACACGCCGCCTGCCGAGTATCCGCAGTACCAACAGCCGACCGAGCAGGCGTACCCGCAACAGCCCGGCTATGGCCAGCCTGGCCAGTACGGGCAACCCACCCAGTACGGCCAGGCCGGCCAGTACGGGCAGGCCGGCCAGTACGGGCAACCCGGCCAGTACGGCCAGCCTCAGTACGGGCAGCCCGGCCAGTATGGTCAGCCGGGCCAGTACGGTCAGCCCGGTCAATACGGTCAGCCCGGCCAGTTCCCGCAGCAGTACGCGCCCTACGAGCAACCGGGTAAGAAGCGTTCGATTGCGCTGATCGGCGGCGTGATCGGGGTGATCGCCTTTCTGCTCATCGCGGTCGTGCTGGTGCTCGGTTTCTGGCAGCCCGGGTTTTTCGTCACCTCCAAACTCGACGTCAACAAGGCGCAGGCCGGTGTGCAGCAGGTTCTGACCGACGAGACCAACGGCTACGGCGCGAAGAACGTGAAAGACGTCAAGTGCAACCACGGCCAAAATCCCACCGTCAAAAAAGGCGGCACCTTCGACTGCAGCGTCAGCATCGACGGCGCCCAGAAGCACGTGACGGTGACCTTCCAGGACAACCAAGGCACCTACGAGGTGGGCCGGCCGCAGTAGCTCGTCACGCAGGCAGCGCGTCGAGCGCTTTCTGCAAGCGGGCAATCGACGACCCGACGCCCAGTTCGGTCGCCAGCGCAGCGGTGCGTTCCGGGTCGACGGCCACCAGCGGTAGCTCGTCGGTGGCCGTCGAAAGCGTGACAGGCGCGTCGTGGGCTACTCGCACCACCTGGCCGGCGACCTCGATGTAATCGGTCGCGGCCAGCAGTTTTGCCCGTGGACCCTTAGCCATTTTGGATTTCGGGTCGTGTGCGGCAGCCAGGATCTGTTCCAGCGAGCCGTGCTGAGCCAGCAAGGTGGCCGCCGTCTTCTCACCGACGCCGGGGACACCCGGCAGGCCGTCGGATGGATCGCCGCGCAACAGCGCGAGTTCGGCGTAGGCCGGTCCGGCGCGATCCACCGGCACGCCGTAATGTTCGGCCACCTCGGCCGGCCCGAACAGGGTGGCTTTGGTGAGCCCGCGGCCCAGATAGAGCACCCGAACCGGGACGGGATCGTCGGCTACCACCTGCAGCAGGTCGCGGTCTCCGCTGACCACGACGACCGGGTCAGTGCGTTCCTGTGCCGCCAGTGTGCCGAGCACATCGTCGGCCTCGAAACCCGCTGCACCTGCTGTCGGAATCCCGAACGCGTCCAGCAGTTCCATGATCATGTCGATCTGTGGTGTCAGGTCGTCGGGCACTTCCTCGATGTCGGGCTGGCCATCGGGCTCGGGCTCGGCGACCCGATGCGCCTTGTAGGACGGGATGAGGTCCACCCGGAATTGCGGCCGCCAGTCCAGGTCGAGGCAGACTGCCAGCCTGCCTGGCCGCTGTTGGGTGATCACCACGGCCATCGAGTCGATGAATCCGCGCACGGCATTGACCGGCCGCCCGTCGGGAGCCGTGATCGACGACGGCACGCCGAAGTAGGAGCGGAACCACATGCTGGCGCCGTCGAGCAGCAACAGGGGTGCGGGCATGCGGGCTATGGTCTCACGTCGCCGAACATCGACTTGTTGTTGACTACTTCGCGGAATTTGGCACAACAAGTCGACGTTCGTGGGACCAGGTTAGCCTCGGTCGCATGGATTCTGACCGATTCGACGCCACGGTGTATGCCCGCCGGCTGGCTGCTGCGGCCGCCGCGACCGCCGACGCCGGCCTCGCCGGCCTGGTGATCACACCGGGCTACGACCTGCGCTACCTCATCGGTTCGCGGGCGCAGACGTTCGAGCGGCTGACCGCGCTGGTGTTGCCCGCCGCCGGTGATCCGACGGTCGTGGTGCCGCGTCTGGAGCTGGCCTCGCTCAAGGGATCGGCCGTTGCGGAATTGGGCCTGGCGGTGCGCGATTGGATCGACGGCGATGATCCGTACCAATTGGTGAGCGCCGCGTTGGGCAGCGCCGCTGTCGCGACGGCTGTCACCGATTCCATGCCGGCGCTGCATCTGTTGCCGCTGGCCGGTATCTTCGGCGTGCTGCCGGTTCTGGCCACAGACGTGCTGCGCACACTGCGGATGGTCAAGGAAGAGTGTGAGATCGACGCGCTGCGCAAGGCCGGGTCCGCCATCGACCGGGTGCATGCCCGAGTGCCAGAGTTTTTGCGTCCGGGCCGCACCGAGGCCGACGTCGCCGCCGACATCGCCGAAGCCATTGTCGCCGAAGGGCATTCGCAGGTAGCGTTCGTCATCGTCGGCTCCGGCCCGCACGGCGCCGACCCGCACCACTCTTACTCGGATCGCGAACTGCAGGTCGGTGACGTCGTCGTCATCGATATCGGGGGAGCGTACGAACCCGGATACCACTCGGACTCGACGCGCACCTACAGCATCGGTGAGCCCAGACCCGATGTAGCGCAACAGTATTCGGTGCTGCAACGAGCCCAGCGCGCAGCGTTTGACGCGTTACGTCCGGGTGTGACGGCCGAGCAGGTCGACGCCGCCGCCCGCGACGTGCTGGCCGAGGCGGGACTGGCCGAGTTTTTCGTGCACCGCACCGGGCACGGTATCGGGCTCTCGGTTCATGAAGAGCCCTACATCGTCGCCGGAAATGAGCTGCCGCTGGCCGCGGGCATGGCGTTTTCCATCGAACCGGGCATCTACTTCCCGGGCCGCTGGGGTGCCCGAGTCGAAGACATCGTCGTCGTAACCGAGGACGGCGCGCTGGCCGTCAACCACCGGCCGCACGAGCTGATCGTGGTGCCCGTGTCCTAGCAGGCATGATGCCCCTACCGCGTACGTTGGGCGTCGTGTCAATCCTGGACCTAGCGCTGCTTCCGATCCGCATTGCACGACATATCACCGACGCGGTGATGCACCCCGTCCCGCCCTCCCCGGCACCGCCGGCCGCGCTCATCGTGGTCGACGGGATGCCCGAGGGGGCGCCGCCTGCGGCGCGTCGGCCGGAGCCGCAGCTTCCGATGCCGTCGGGGTGGCCGTTCGGTGAGGAGTTTCCGCGCACCTGTGGGACCAGCCGGGTGGCCGGCGGTGCCCTGTTCTGGAC
>DATIOT010000461.1:0-9932 GCA_035472875.1 Mycobacterium sp. | reverse complement strand
AGTTGGCCTGTTGGATGTACATGGTGGTTGAGCCGACGTAGTACAGCGGCGACTGCACGTACTGGGCAACATTCACATAGCCGTTGGTGACGATCAGCGGTCCCGAGTCCATGTACACGTTGCCTGTCGCCGAGCGCAGGTACAGGTAGCCCGTGTTGGTTGTAATGCAGCCCGTGCCCGACATGACGATGTTGACGGGATAGGTAATCGTGCCCGACAGGTTCAGGTTCGACAGGCTCGTGATGCTGCCGTAGAAAGCGAAGTTGCCTGCAATGTTCCAGTTGGCCCCGTCGTTGGTCAGGTAGCAGCCGTTGTTGACGCCGTAGTACGTGGTGCAGTTCTGGACGGTGGCGTTCTGCATGTTCAGCGTGCTGCTGACCGTCAGCGTGCCTATGACGCTCGCGTTGCCGTTGAGCGTGCTCGGGCCATTGGCCTGAAATGTATTTGTAGAAGTCAGACCAGGCGTGACCGTGAGCGCATTCATCAAGACGCGCACGTCCGAGGCGTTGGTGTAGGTGCTGATGTACGCCCCATTCCCCATCAAGATGCCTGTCGTTGATCCGGTGCCAACACCGTTGCCCATAGCCAGCGGACCCTGGATGAAGACGTAGCCGTCATTGCGTGTGTAGAAGATATTGGCTGGGGTCGGGTCGACGTGCTGGAAGCCGTAGGCGGTGCTTAGCTTGTTTGCAGTCTTGAGGCGAAAATGAATCGCAGGGTCGCCAGGATCGTTGAAGCCAACGTGGAGGTCGGTCCTGACGTGCATCGCTTCAACCCCGTCGACGGCAAGCGACAGAGCCCCCGCCACGCCCGTGCCTTGGTGACCGCTGGTGAACTGGAAAAACGACGGCGTGCAGATGATCTGGCCCAGCGCGGCGTTGTCGGGGTCCGAAGACGACGACGACATGTTGATCGCGCTGATGGTGCTGGTGCCGTTGGGCAGGATGCCCAGCGCCGTCGAGCCGTTGGCGACGCTGGTTTGGAACCACAGGCGGTTGACGGTCGGCGTCGAGGTCATGTCACCCGTGATGCGCCGCGCGTTGCCGCTGAAGTTGAGCGTGCCGCTCAGCGTGGCCGATGCCGCCGTGAGCGCACCCGCGACGAAGATGTTGCGAGGTCGGCCCGTACCCGTCGCGCCGATGTCGTTGCTGTTGTCGGGATTGAAGAACAGCCCGCCGCCCAACGTCAGCGCCGCCGTGACGGCAATCTGCCCCGCGCTGGGGCTGTAGATCGTCGTCGTGCTGGCCCCTGTGGTGCCGTACTTGATAGTTCCTGCAACGATAGCGTCGCTGGCCAGCGTGGTTACTCCCGTGACGCGCAGCGTGTTGGAGATCGTCACGGGCTGATCGGTCATCACACCCGTGAGCAGGTTGACGAACTGCAGCACGTCGTCGTGCGTCAGGTGGCCGTTGGTAACCATGTTCGCAGCGTTGAGCGGCATCAGATCCCCTTGGCCTGGCAGCGCGCGTCCAGGTTGCGCAGCGCCCCCCACAGCAGCGAGGCCATCTGGCCGTAGACCACGGCGGTCGGCGTGCCCGTCGAGTCCAGTGCGGCGAACTCGGGCGAGTTGCGGTACACGTCGTTGGCATCGAAGCCCATGTCGGGCTGCGTCGGGCTGGGATAGCCACCCGTCACCGGCGGCGTGATCGTGTAGCTGTACACCGGCACGCTCGGGGCACGGATGCGCGCCATGCACATGTCATCCGGCATCAGCGTCATGTTGCTCTTGAGCCGCGGGTCGGAGGTGGTCATGAAGCTGACGGCGTGCATGTTGGTGCCCGAGGTGATGTCGCCGTCGCAGAACAATCGGATACCGATGTGCACCTCGCCGCCACCCACCTGACTGGCGGGTCGCGTGCTGGGGGTGATGACGCGGAATGCCTGGCCCTGCCCCTGTGGATCGTTGGGTGTGTAGAGGGTGATGTTGGGCAGGTCGGCTGAGGCGATGCCTGGTCCAATGAACAGCCCGCCGTGCTGCGTCTGCAGCATCGCCACGTTGGGGTCCGAGCCGATAGTCGTCAGTGTGTACAGCAGGTACTGCAGCCCCGACGGGCTGCCCGCGCGGATCGACCACGAGCCCGGGTTGTGGATCACGGTGTAGAGTTCGCCGCTGTTGATGCCGAAGCCCCAAAAGTCGCCGGCGCCGTTGTCGTACAGCGAGATCTTGGGCGTGGCCGACTGTGGGAAGGCCAGCTTGGCGTTGCCGCTGTTGGCGGCCGAGTCGATGGTGATCAGGTCGACATTCAGCGAGTTGTCGATCTGCGTGTTGCCGTGCACCGTCAGCCCGCCGCCGATCGTCGCCGCGCCCATCGTCTGGAACAGGTCGCCGTTCGGGTTGGCCAGCTGCGCACCGACGCCGACCCTCCCGTTGACCATCGAGATGCGGCCGCCGGCGCTGACCGAGGCATCCACGTCGTAGTCCAGCAGCAGCGCGATGCCTGGCCAGCCGGTGCCGGCGGTGACCTTGTAGAACTTCGGGTTGAACTGGAGCCAGTTGGTGGCGAAGGTGTACGCGCTGAAGCCCATCGCAAACGTGCCGGCCACGTCGGCCATGTCGTCGCCGCGCACCTGCAGGTGGGCGTTGGCGTAGGTCAGCCCGGATGCCGCCGCGTTGGCGCCGTGGATCAGCAGCGTCGGCTGGATGCCCATCAGCCCGGGGCCGACCTCGTTCAGGTACTGGCCGTGGTCGAAGCCGACATACAGCAGGCTCTGCACCGCGGCGTGGGTGCCCAGGTTGACGACGCCAGCGCCGCCATCGGCGATCGCTGAACCGGACGGGAACACGATCGAGCCGAACATGTCCAGGTCGCCGCCCATCCGCAAGCGCGGCACGATGGATAGGCCAGCCATGTCGGCCGTGCCGAACTGGGTGCCGATGCGCGACAGCGAGGTGTCGATCGGCGCGTCGCCGCCCGGGCCCCAGCCGAAGTTGCCGATGGCCGAGAAGCCGAAGCCAGGCTGGGCGCTGGTGCGATCCGGGTACAGGTCGAGCAGGTGGGTGGTCTGGCCCACGGCGCCGTACAGCTTGAGCGGCACGGTGGTCGCGCCCTGGTTGCCGCCGATGGCCAGCACGTTGGAGAAGGTCACCGGCTGATCGACCATCACCCCCGTGAACAGGTTGAAGAACTGCAGCAGGTCGGCATGCAGCACCGGCCCTTTGGTGATGAAGTTGACGGCACTCAGCGGCACGGCGGTCTCCTACTGGGGGGTCGCAGAGTCGTAGATGGCCAGCGGCATGTCGTAGCCATACAGTGCGGCCTGGTCCGGATTGCTCGACGGATTGGCGGTCCAGTCCATGTCGTACACGAAGTCGGTGACTCCGGTCGGCAGCTGGTCCAGCGGCAGGTACTCGAGCAGCGTGAAGTCGAGCACCCACTCGGGCGTGCGGTCGGGCTCGCGCAGCGCCTGCTGCTCCTGGAACTTGATCAAGCGCGCCTGGAACCGGTCGTTCCACGGATCGGCGAACGGCACCGGTGTGCCAGCGCGGCGCACGCCCCACATGTGGCTGATGGTGATGTACGGGTTCTGCAGATCGTCGGCGAGTGTCGAAAAGGAACCAGCTGGCAGACGCGTCTGGAACACGAACAGGCGGTAGACCTTGGTGTTGAGGCTCAGCCGCACCGAGAAGCCCCACATCTCCGGCGACTGGGTGTTGTCGTCGGTGAAGAACCAGATGCGCAGCTTGAGGCGCTTGACCTTGGTGCCGAGCGGGAACTCGACCTCATCCGAGGGTGAGGCGAGGATGTTGCCGAGCGCGCTCCACGGCCCGCCGTCGGCGCTGTACTGCACGTCGTGGTAGCGGTTGAGCCCGACCAGGTTGTCGGAGATGACGCGCACCGCGAAGCCGATCTTGTCCTCGTCGGGGAAGCCGAGGTCGATGTCGGGGATGTCGACGTAGCCCTGCAGCTGGAAGCGGCAGTTGGGGTCGTCAAGCTCCATGTCGCCGTCGAGCGGCAGCACCACCTGGCCGACCGTCTCGTCGCACGAAAACAGCATCAGCGGGTTGCCGGGGAACAGGTAGGTGATCGCCAGATGGCGGCAGGTGACGAAGCCGAGGTCCAGGTAGGTGTGCGGCGAGCCGGTGGTCTGATCGTTGCGGTAGATCCAGGTGTGGCCGTCGCCGGCTTGCACCGCGTAGTACAGCCAGCGAGAGCTGCCTTGAATGGCGGTCACGATGCCGCGCGCATTCGGCGGACGGCGGTACGTCTGCGACCACGGCGCGATGTCCGAGACGGTGCCGGAGTAGATGTCTGACGGCGCGTACTCCCACAGCCCGCGCTCGCGCGGGAAGACCAGCGCCATCGTGCCGCGCGCGGCGTCGGTGCCCGAGGCGCGCAGCCAGCGCAGCGGACGGCAGTTGGTCATCAGGTGCGAGTCGAACGGCACCAGCGTGTGGTAGACCGCCTGCGGATCGATCATGCCAAGCTCGTCGACCTTGCCGACGAAGACCAGCACCAGGCCGCCGCCGGGCGCCAGCGCGCTGATCTGCGAGTCGCCGGTGCTGACCGCCCCGGAGTAGCTCGAGCCGATCAGGATCGACGACATCACACGGAAGTAGTCGGAGTTGAGCGTCCCGCCGGCGATGTAGTTGGCGGCGTGGTCGGAGGTGTACGCCCACACAAACAGCGGCTTGACGCCGGTTGGTTCGCTGGCGGCCTGGGTCACGTCGTGGACAGCGTTGGTGGGATCCACCCACACCGCGGTCGCCGTGGCGCCGAAGCCGATGATCAGGTTGCCGTCGAACAGGCCGCACGCCTCGCCGAGCGGCGGGCCCTTGCCGACGATCTCGAGCAGCTGCGTCCATGGTCCGGTGGTGTCGCGCTGCCAGATGCCCGTGCCGCTGGTGCTCGGGCCGATGCCCAGGAAGCGGCGCACCACCGCCGCGTTCTGCAGCCGCAGGTCGTCGCCCATCCACACCAGCGGTCCAGTCGCGCCGGGGATCGGCTCGTAGGTCACCTCCGGGCTGAGCACCACCGGCGAAAAGCAGCAGTTGACGTTGGACGACTCGGTGTACAGCGTCGCGAACTGCGACGGGTCGTCGCCGGCATCCGAGTAGCGCCGCAGCCCCGCGCCGCCCGTCAGCGCCGCGACCGCGTGCGCCGACTCGTACGGGTTGAAGTCGGCGTACTTCAGCGTGCCCTGCGAGACCTTCTCACCGAAGCGGTCGGCCTCCTCGACGGAGTACTTGCCCGGCACCATCTCCATCGGGATGTCGTCGACCACGACCTGGTCGGGCTGACCCGGAATCGGGTTCGGCCAAGCAACGAGGACCACGCAGTTACCTCGTCATGCGCGGATGAAGCTGCTCGAGCGGAAGGCGCCCAGGTAGCGCCAGTCCTCCGGTGACGGGTAGGCCATCGCATCGCCGTGACCTGGCGTCACGATGCGCGCCGGCAGGTGCGACGGCGCCGAGGCCAGGATGTCGTTCTTCTGGCGCTCGAGGCGGTCCATGGCTTGCTGGCGGACCCGCTCGGCTTCACCCGTCGGTTGGCGATTGGACAGGCTGTCGTTGAGACGGAACTCGGCCCAGTCGTAGATCCACTCCAGCGCGCCGCCCTCCCACTTGCCGGCGATCGCCAGCAGGTCGGAGTCGTTGTCGAGCACCGGGTAGAAGCCCTCGCCGAAGACGCGCAGCTTGCGGTTGACCGGCGGCAGGATGCCGAACTCGATCGCCCACGTCTCCTTGCCGAAGCTGTCGACCCAGCGTCGCGAGCGCCAGTTCAGGTACTCCGCGTCGGCGTACGGGTAGCCGACCTGTGTCTCGGAGGTGTTGATCTGGATCTCGAGGCGGTAGATGTTCGACCAGTTCTGGAGTGGGTCGGGGTAGTAGATCCAGGTCGAGGGCTGGGTGATGATCGTCTCGTCCACGATCTGGCGGTACCAGGTCAGCCCCAGCTGCGCGATCGCCGAGTTGAGCGCGGCCATCTTGCGCCGCCGCGGAAAGCGCATGCTGATCTCGTACTCGCCCGAGGTGATCGGCTGCGGGAAGCCGGGTGGGTACAGCTGCAGCACCGTGGCGGTTGGCTGCCACTGCTGGCCGCGCCGCTCGAAGCCGCGGTTCTGCGCGTCGGGGCTCGCCTGAGTGCAGTACACCCAGCCGTTGAACTGGCCCAGCGGCTGCGGGAAGTACTGCAGCAGGCTGGCGTCGAACAGCGTGGTCGTGCCGCCAGCTGTCGGCGTGGACACGACCAGGTCGCCGAGGCGCTCGCTTAGCTCACGTACCAGGCTCAGTGCTGTCTGCGGCAAGGGCGTCCTTCTTCAGCATGCGCCCGGTCTTCGGGTCGCGCGGCCAGCTGGGGTCCCAGGTCGGGTTCGGCTTGCGTGGCGGCGGGATCTCGAAAGCGGAGGTTTCTTCGCGATCGGGGACCACTTCCTCCGCTTTCGCCGGCCGCCGCACGTCGGCGCGCACCTCGCCCGCGGCCTTCTCGATCTCCTCGATCCAGCTGAGCGAGTAGTCGGTCAGCACCAGCTTGACGTCAGTACGCCGCAGCATCGCCGCCAGGTCGCGCCCGTCCTTGATCGCCGCGTGGCCCTGCAAGAACTTGACCTGGCGGCCAGGCATAGACGGCATGGCGACGTTGCGCGCCGGCGACACGTACGCATCGGCGAGGATCTCGGAGAACTGGATCATCGCTTGTCTACCCATTCTCTGGCTGGTACCTGGCGCTGCGGCGGCAGTGTGCGGAAGCCGCGCTTGCTGGCCAGTCGGATGGCTTCCTCGCAGGCGATCTCGGGTGGGTGCGACACACACGGCCAGCGCGTGTGGTCGACGTTGCGGTCGATGGTCACCAGCCCGATGTGGTCCGCGGCACCGTTACGCGTGTCCAAAGATCGCCTCGTAATGCGAGCGGAAGGCATCCGACGGGACCGACACGTAGCGGTCCTTGCCGGCGCTGGCGGTCAGGTTGGCGGACGTCACGCCGCGCGCCTGGTCCTTGACGGCGCCCGTGGTCGTGGTGCGCGTCCAGGTCGCGCCGCAGCCACCCTGGCGTGCATCCGCGTTGAAGATCGACCAGTCGTGGTAGGCCTCGCGCGGACCAGCGAGGTTGCCCTCGGATCGATGCGCGGCATCGACCTCCAGGCAACCATCGTGCGGACAGCGATCGTAGTAGTCGCCGTCTTTCATGACTGGCTTGAGCCCACCTCCCCGCGGAAGATCCACGCGTTGCGGGTGCGCGAGTAGCCCTCGATGCCGTACCAGCCGAAGGTCAGGAAGCGGCCCAGGCGGTCAAACGGCCCAGTGACTACCGTCTCACCGTATGGGCCAGTCCAGTCTGACGCGGCCTTGGTCACGCTGTTGGGACCGAATACCGGCACGGGGAAGACCGAGTTGTTGTTGTTGACGGCCGTGCCCGAGGCGTGCGCGAAGCGCAGGCCAGCCGCGTCACCAGGTCCTGGGTCGAGCGCGAAGCCAGTGACGACCGTGCCCGCGACGCCAGTCACCATGAACAACTCGTTGGAGTCGCTCCAGCTGTTGCCAGGCTCGGCCGCGTCGGCGATCGCCAGCCACATGCCCGTGGTGATGCCCGTCGCCGAGGCGACGTTGAGCGTCGTGTCGCCGGGGTTGGCCGCGCTGGACAGCGTGGTGGCGACGGCGGTGGTCTGCGCCGCGCCGGCGCCCCAAAAGCCCTTGGCGTTGGCGGTGACGACCATGCGCAAGCCAGCCCAGTAGGCAAGCTCGCCGTTGAACAGCAACTCGGGGTGGCTGTACTGCGACATCGTCCGCAGGCCGCCGTTGGTGGTGTCCTGCATCAGGTCGTAGAAGCAGAACGGGTGAATCGCCGTGGCGACCGCGCCGTCCTCGTACAGCGGCATCTTGGCCGAGCGCGCGGCGATGAGGCTGAGCAACTCGATGAACTTGATGTTCAGCACGTCCGCGCTGGTGGTGGTGCCGGCGATCTGATTGCGGGCGGTGTGCTTGTTGATGAACCACACCCGCGAGCCCTGACCGAACACCGCACGCGCGATGTAGTCGTAGCTCTCGGCCAGGTTGTAGCCGTTGATGTACGCCGCCTGCTTGTACACGTCGGCATACGCCGTCGCGACCAGGAACTTGGTGACCTCGATGCAGTTGCCGTACTCGCTCAGGGTGACGATCACCTCTGAGCCGCGCATCTGCTGGGGTGCGACGTCGATCAGTTCATCGAGGACCGTCGGGTTGGGCTGCAGTGATTCGATGATGGGGAAGTTCTGACTGATGCCCCGCTGGCCATTCATGATCGGGCCTTTGAGGTCGCAGAACTGGTCCCAGTACAGCACGCTCTGGCCCTGGATATAGAAGTCGGCGTCGTACATCGCCTTGACTTCGGGGGCGAGCGCGACCGTGCCGGTCGTTCCCTGTGCCATGGGTTGTTACCTCTTCTTTGGCTTGTTCTGAGAAGACCAGCGTCCACTCCCTGATGCGGGAGGTACGCGCTTTCTCCTTGTGCCGTGTAGAGGCTTCACCTGCGCTGCCAGCGCCTTGGACCCGGTGGTCGTCGATGTTGTTCTCACCCCATGCCCTGGCGTAGTTCCTGCAACCGTTTGAGGTTGGCTTTGGGTCCCAGGCGCGAGTCGTAGTTCTGGACCTGGGCACGCACGTCAGCTTCGGTGGCCTGCTTTTTGCGGCCAGCTGGGGTGGCTCGCGGCGCGGCTGGCGAACTGACGCCTAACCGTTCGCGCTCTTCTTGCCGGATGCGGTCGCGCATCTGCGCGGGAGTCTCCGCGGCTTCTTTGCGGGGCATCGATTCGCCTCCGTTGCTGCGGGCGGCCAGTGCCGCCTGCTTCATGACCGACCGATAAAAGGTGTCCTCGGAGTTCCAATCGTCGTCCGGGACCTGGTCCAGGTTGACGGATACACCAAACTCGTTGGTGGCTTCCTGGACGATCTCGCGTACGCGCCGTTCCATGTAGGCCGCGCGTTCGTCGTCAGTCCCCTGCTCGGGGGCTGGTTGGGCGGGCTGCTGTCGTGGGGGAGATGCTGCCTGCGCCGGTTGTGCCTGCGGCACAGCGGTCCGCATGGTGTTGATTTGCCCCTGCAGTAGCTCGATCTTTCTCTCGAGTCGGTCGGCTGGGGGGAGGCTGGCCAGTTCGGCCTCGATCTGCTGCTGGCGCTGCTCGGCGTCGCGCCGGTCGCGCTCGGACGCATTGGCGGTCAGCAGCTGGATGGCGGTTTGAAGCTGTCCGATCTGCGTGTTCTGTGCCGCTAGCTGAGCTTGTGCTGCCGCGGCCTGCCGACGCGCTTCGGCGGCTTCCCGTCCCTGCTGGGTGAGGCGTCGCTGGATCTCGCGCTCACGATCCGCTTCCGTCTCCGGACCTGAAGACTCGGGCGAGGGGGGCGCTTCCTGCCCCTCGGGGAGGATCTCTTCTTCAGGTGCGTTGTCTGCGGTGGTCACTTATCCGTTATGGGTCCCCTGAGCGACGTCCGGACCGGTGTAGCCGACGTGGTTGGTCAGGCCTTCCTTGGTGCCGATCATGCTCTTCGGGACTGGTCCACGCGCGTAGCCGTCGCGCTTGAAATCGGCGTTGGTTCCGGTGGATTTGCCGCCGACCTTCTGATGCTTGCTGTTGATGTTGTTTGCCATCGCTGCTCCTCAGGGATCGGTCCCGGGCAGGTGCGCTATCGAAATGCTTTGGCTCTCCGTCTAGGCAGATAGATGTGCTCCTGCCCGGGCGCGAGTCACTTCTTGCGCCGGCCGCGCCGACCGCGTCGTTCGTACATGGTCCGCACCCCCTTTCCCAGGATGTGGAAGAGGTTCGCTACTTGTGGCGCCGACCGCGCCGACCACGACGTTCGTACATGGCGCACACTCCTTTCAGCGGTTGTAGGCGGTCCCTTTACGTGTCTTGGGCGGTGGGCTCGACTGGTGCTCAGGGCGCTCTGGACGCAGGTCCGCGCCTTCAGCACCGAGCGGGCGGTCACGCTCTGCACGGGTATAGGGACGTTGCCACCG
>DATIOT010000460.1:0-1725 GCA_035472875.1 Mycobacterium sp. | reverse complement strand
GCGATGCCGGCGAAGGGGCCCTGCGGCCCGGAAAACGGCGGCATACCTTTCAGCGGCTTGGGCACCACACCCGGCGGGGGGCCGACCGGTAACCCAGAAGCGATGGTGTGCCGAACGTCGGTGTTCAGGTCGAACGCGATCAGTTCCTTGGCGCCGGCGTCGACGATGTAGAGCACCCCGTTGTGTACTGAAATGCCTTGCGGGCGTTGCAGGTCAGCGACGACGGTGTCGATCTTCGATCCGTTCACCTTGACCACTCGTCCGGCGCCGGCCTGTGCCACCAGGCACGCCCCGTCTGCGTCGATCGCGACGCCGACGGGCTCACGCAGTTCGGTTGCCAGCACCTCGATGTTGCCGGACCGCAACGACAGCACCCGTCCTGTGCCCAATTCGGCAAAGACCACACCATTGGGACTGACCGCGACGCCGTAGAGCTGGTCGAACCCGTCAGCCAGCACCTCGGTCTCGCTCGCCGCCGGCCGGTAGCGGCTGACCTGGCCGCCTGACGTCGTCACGACGAACTCGCCGGGTCCGCTCGACGCAACGCCGCGCAGGAATCCGGGATAGCCGGGGCTGAACAACATTCCCACGGTCCGCAAAGACCCATCGGGCAGCGTGACATAGAAATACGTGCCGTCGGCGATGTAGAGCTGCCCGTCGTGACCCACGGTCAGATCCAGCGGCCAGTTAAGCCCGCCGGGCAACACTGTTCGCGTGGTGCCGTCTGGCGATATCTCGGTGATCTCGCCGGTGAAGTTGGATACCAGCACCCGGTCGCCGACGAAGGTGCAGTTGTCCAGCCCGGGACTCAGCTGGGCCAGTAGCCGCTGCTCGCCGCTGCGGGGATCGATGCGCAGCACCTGCCCGCTGGCGACCTGGGTCGAGACGATGTAGCCCTGGGCGTCGAACTTGACCGAGTCGGGCACACCGAGATCGCCTGCAATGCACTCTGGTTCGCCGCCGTCAGGGTCGACGCGCCAGATCTCGTTGGCGCCCATCACCGGGAAATACAGCAGGCCGTCCGGGCCGACCTCCATCGCATTCGGTGAAGGCACGTTCTCCAACAGCACCCGTGGCGACCCGCCGCCCAGATCGAGTTCCAGCAAGCGTCCACCCGCACGGCATTCACCGATGAACAACCGGTCCCGATGTACGGTGATGCCGTTGGCTGACGGAATATCGTCGCGCAGCACCCGCGTTCGGCCCGCGGTGTCGAGCGTGCTGACCCGGCCGTCCATGACCTCGGTCGCGTAGAGGTTGCCGCTCGCGTCGAACGCGACGTCGTCGGGCGCCACGATTTCGCCGCCCTTGGCGCTCACGGTTTCCAGCTGCCCGGTGCGGTGATCGAGCGCGCTGATCTGACTGCCGGTCACCTGCGCGATGTAAACGCGACCGTCCGGGCCGGTACGCAGACCGTTGGCGCCGAAGAGGCGGCTCGAAGCGGTGACCCGCTCCAGCCGCCAGCCCTCCGCGACATCGACCGGGTGGGCCCCGGAATTCAAGGGGGCATACCGCGATGGCTGCGCCGCCATAGCCATGGTCTCGCCGAGATCCTTCCCTCTAGACGGAAGTGCCCGTTTGGCTGGACGTTATCAAGTCCGCCTAGTCCAGACAATAGCTGCCAAGGACGCTCCGCCCGACCTTGACAGCGGAGTCCACCAATGGGAATAGTGTTCTCCAAGAGATAGAACCCAATATGTTGTCCGGACAAAATTGGCAGCGCAT
>DATIOT010000459.1:0-9647 GCA_035472875.1 Mycobacterium sp. | reverse complement strand
GTCTGGGACCGGTGGCAGGGGTCGACGAGGTGGGCCGCGGTGCCTGCGCGGGCCCGCTGGTGGTGGCAGCCTGTGTGCTAGGGCCGGGACGATTGGAAAGCCTTGCAGACCTTGATGATTCGAAAAAGCTCACCGAAAAGGTGCGGGAGAAGCTGTTCCCCTTGATCTGCCGCTACGCCCTGGCCTATCACGTGGTGTTCATCCCCTCAGTCGAGGTCGACCGGCGCGGCGTGCACGTAGCCAATATCGAAGGCATGCGCCGCGCCGTGGCCGGCCTGTCGGTGCGTCCCGGCTATGTGCTGAGCGACGGCTTTCGCGTGCCCGGGCTGCCGATGCCGTCGCTGCCGGTAGTCGGCGGAGACGCAGCGGCCGCCTGTATTGCCGCGGCCAGCGTGCTGGCGAAAGTCAGCCGGGACAGGCTGATGGTTGCGATGGACGCCGACCGTCCGGGCTACGGCTTCGCCGAGCACAAGGGCTACAGCACGCCCGCGCACAGCCTGGCGCTGACCCGGCTAGGGCCCTGCCCCGAGCACCGCTATTCGTTCATCAACGTCCGGCGTGTGGCGACTGGGCCAAATGCCCGGCTGGTGGCCGAGTGCAAACCGGACCCTCCGGGCTTGGGCTGCGAATACCTGTGAGGAAAGATGGGACCAGACTTCCCACCCGGCGACGATGCCGGCCCTCAGTGGCCCGAACGGGAAGTCGGGGAAATTGGCAGGAAAAGGACGTCTGAGCAGATGAGTGCCGAAGATCTCGAAAAGTATGAAACCGAGATGGAGCTCTCGCTGTACCGCGAATACAAAGACATCGTCGGCCAGTTCAGCTACGTGGTGGAAACCGAGCGGCGCTTCTATCTGGCTAACAGCGTGGAGATGGTGCCACGCAACGCTGATGGTGAGGTGTACTTCGAGCTGCGACTGTCCGACGCATGGGTATGGGACATGTACCGGCCTGCCCGGTTCGTCAAGCAGGTGCGGGTGATCACCTTCAAGGACGTCAATATCGAAGAGGTAGAGAAGCCCGAGCTGCGACTGCCGGAATAGCCTCGAACAGCCGGAACTATGTGCCCGACGGAAGCTGATTCCCGCCGTTCGATGGCAGTTGACCGCGACTCTCGATGACGGCGCGCGCCACCTCGGCCAGCTTGATGTTCAGGGCCTGGGAGTGCCGCCGCAGCAGGTCGAACGCCTGATCTTCGCTCATTTCGTGCAGCAGCATCAACATGCCGACCGCCTTGCCGATTTCGCGGTTGGTGAGCAGTCCCCGTCGCAGGCTGGCGGCATCTTCGCCCTTGGCGATCGCGTTGATGGCCACGCTGGCAAACGATGCCAGCACCGCCGCCCGCCCGGCGGACTCGGCGTCGAACAGATTGGGAGTGTCGCTGAATAGGTTGAGTGCAGCCCCTTTGCGTTTATCGACCAAGAGCCGGAAACCCATAGCTCCGCGCACTGGTGTCTCTGCGATAAGGACAGCCGCGAGCTTTGGCCAAAGGGATGGCGTGGTCAGGTCCGTGTCGATTTGCGGGGTTTCTTCTTCGATCGCATCGATGCACGGGCCGTCGCCGGCACGCCGTTCCATCTCGTCGATTTGCTGCGCGAGCCGGTCGCTCGCCCCGACGGTGACATAGCGGTCGTTGTCCCGCACCAACAGGCTGGCGTGGTCACAGCCGCGGATTGCCAGGGTCGCGGCGATGCAGATGGCGGCGTACATCTCTTGGGCGTCCGAGCCTTGATAAATGATTTCTGCCAGCGCCGCGAAGACGGTCGCCGGATCGGTTTTCTCGCCGTCAGGTAGCGATCCGTCCGCGCCTGCATTCGATTCGTCTGCCATGTTGTGCCTCGTTTCCGGCGGTGCCGGTAGTTCGGCCCGCTTCGATGGCCGTAGATTATCGGTCCCGAACGCGAGCCTGACGCGCTGTGTGGCCTGGTGCCTATCAGCGGCGTCTCCGCGTGGGAGCGCTACAGATGCGGCGCGCTTACCCGCCAGCCCGCCCTTTGCCGAGCATACGTATACCCAGGCAAAAACGGCAGCTCACGACTCGTGGCAATAACGATGCCAAATCGCGACTTTCCTAATCGTGTTTTGGGTGCGACAGAGCAGGGAAGGACACTTGAGGTGGGACTTACGGTTGCGGTGACCGGACCGACTGGAGAGATCGGCATCTCTGCGGTGACCGCGCTGGAACGCGAGCCCGCGGTGGACTCCATCGTCGGGATGGCGCGTCGGTCGTTTGACCCGGCGTTACAGGGCTGGGTGAAAACCACCTACCAGCAGGGCGACATCCTGGATCGCGAGGCTGTCGACGCGTTGGTCGCACAGGCCGATGTGGTGATCCACTTGGCGTTCATCATCATCATGGGCCCGCGTGAGGAGAGCGCCCGCATCAACCTGCAAGGCACGCGAAACGTGTTCGAGGCAACGGTCGCCGGTGAGCTGCCACGGCGTCTGGTTTACACCTCGTCGGTGGCGGCCTATGGCTACCATTCGGACACCCCGTTCCGCTGACCGAGGACGTGCCGGCGCGTGGTTCCCCCGAGCATTACTACTCCGCGCAAAAGGCGGCGTGTGAGGCGCTGCTCGCCGACATCGGCAAAGATTCCCCTCTTGAGGTATTCATCCTGCGGCCATGTATCGTCGCCGGGCCCAATGCCCCCGCCTTGGCCGACGCGATGCCGTGGAACAAGCTGCCCGCCCCGGTGCGCGCGGTAGCCAAGGCGGTGCCGCTGTTGAAGCCGCTCGTGCCGCACCCGGGTTTCCCACTGCAACTGGTCCACCATGACGACGTCGCGGCCGCGATCGCCCTGGCGGCCACTGCTCCGGCACCGCCGGGGGCATACAACCTTGCCGGTGACGGCGTTGTGACGGTGGCCGACGTGGCGAAGGCGCTGGGTGGCCGGCCGGTACGGGTTCCCGCTGTTGCTGCCTCCGCGGCGTCGGCGGCGATTTCGCGGGTGCCGTTCGTCCCGTCCATGCTGGAATGGCTGCATGTCGCGCGGACATCGGTGGTAATGGACACGACTAAGGCGAGGACTCAACTCGGCTGGCGACCGGTCTACTCCTCGGCGGAGACGTTGGCAGCGTTGGCTTCGGCGGTGTGACATCCGCGAGGCTAGGCGTGGCAAAATCGGCTGCCGGGCGGTCCGCTGCGGGCCAATGTAGTTTGAATTCGTGAGGTTTCACCGTTTCGCCGCGTCTGGCGACGTCCCCGTGGACTATGACGAACACGCGGTAACCGTGGCGCCCCGTAAACACGAGGCGGCGGGCGTGCGGGCGGTGATGGTCTCGGTGCAGCGGGGGCTCGAGCAGATGGGCGCGCTGCGCACCGCGGCCGCGCTTGCTCGGCTCAATCAGCGCAAAGGCTTCGACTGCCCCGGCTGCGCGTGGCCGGAGAAGCACGGCGGACGCAAATTGGCCGAGTTCTGCGAGAGCGGCGCTAAGGCCGTCGCCGAGGAGGCCACGACGCGCAGCGTCACACCAGAGTTTTTCGCCCGGCACTCAATAGCCGAGCTGTCGGCGGAGCCCGAGTATTGGCTTTCCCGACAGGGCCGCCTCACCCACCCGATGGTCTTGCGACCCGGAGACGACCACTACCGGCCGATCAGCTGGGATGCCGCCTACCAGTTGATCGCCGAGCAACTCCATGCCCTGGACAGCCCCGACCAAGCGGTGTTCTACACGTCGGGTCGCACCAGCAACGAAGCCGCATTCTGCTATCAGCTGCTGGTCCGCTGTTTCGGCACCAACAACCTCCCCGACTGCTCGAACATGTGCCACGAGTCCTCGGCCTCGGCGCTGACCGAGTCGATCGGTATCGGTAAGGGATCGGTCACCGTCGACGACGTCGAGCATGCCGACCTGATCGTCATCGCCGGACAAAACCCGGGCACCAACCATCCGCGGATGCTGACAGTCTTGGAGAAGGCAAAGGCCAACGGCGCCAGAATCATTGCGGTGAACCCGCTGCCCGAAGCAGGATTGATCCGGTTCAAAGACCCGCAGAAGGTGAGCGGGGTTGTGGGGCATGGCATCTCGATCGCCGACGAATTCGTGCAGATCCGCATCGGCGGCGACATGGCATTATTCGCCGGGCTGGGCAGATTGCTGCTCGAGGCCGACGACCGCGCCCCGGGCACCGTCATCGACCAGGCGTTCGTCGACGAGCACTGTGCTGGGTTCGACGAGTATCGTCGCCGCACCCTAGAGATCGACTTCGACACTGTGCTTGCTGCCACCGGCATCGAACGGCAACAACTCGAGCACGTCGCCGCGATGTTGATGGAATCACAGCGCACGGTCGTCTGCTGGGCGATGGGCCTTACCCAGCACACGCACGCCGTCGCCACCATCGGCGAGATCACCAATCTGTTGCTGCTGCGCGGCATGATCGGCAAGCTGGGTGCGGGGCTGTGTCCGGTGCGCGGGCATTCCAACGTCCAGGGTGACCGCACGATGGGCATCTCGGAGAAGATGCCCGAGCAGTTCCTGGCTGCCCTGGATCGTGAGTTCGGCATCGCCAGTCCCCGCAAGCACGGCTACGACACTGTCGCGGCCATCCGGGCCATGCGGGATGGGCAGGCCACGGTGTTCATGGGCATGGGCGGCAACTTCGCCTCGGCCACCCCCGACACCGCTGTCACCGAGGCGGCCTTGCGCAGTTGCGCGTTGACCGTGCAGATTTCGACGAAACTCAACCGCAGCCACCTCGTGCACGGGAACACCGCCCTGATCCTGCCGACGTTGGGCCGCACCGACCGTGATATTCGCAGTGGGCGGAAACAGGTTGTCTCGGTTGAGGATTCGATGTCGATGGTGCATTTGTCACGAGGCAGCCTGCACCCGCCTGGCGACCAGGTGCGTAGTGAGGTGGAAATCATCTGCCAGTTGGCCCGTCCCCTGCTCGGCGCACAGCATCCGGTTCCGTGGGAGCGGTTCGCAGGTGACTATGACACCATCCGCGACGCGATCGCCGCGGTAGTCCCCGGCTGCACCGACTACAACCGCAAGGTGCGTCAGCCCGACGGATTCCAGCTTCCACACCCGCCGCGGGATGCGCGCGAATTCCGCACCAGCACAGGCAGAGCCAACTTCGCGATCAATCCGGTGCAGTCGGTTCAGGTGCCGCCCGGGCGGCTGGTGCTGCAGACACTGCGCAGCCACGACCAGTTCAACACCACGATTCACGGACTCGATGACCGCTATCGCGGGGTGAAGGGCGGCCGCCGCGTCGTGTTTATCAACCCCGCCGACATCGAAACGCTCGGCCTGGCCGCAGGCGAGCGTGTCGATTTGGTGTCGGAGTGGGCCGACGCCGATGGCCAACTACAGGAGCGCTGCGCAAAGGACTTTCTGGTGTTGGCCTATTCGACTCCGGTCGGCAATGCCGCGGCCTACTATCCGGAGACCAACCTGCTGGTTCCGCTGGATCACACTGCGGCGAAATCGAACACCCCGGCGTCGAAAGCCGTCATCATCCGGGTGGAGCCGGCGGCGGTTGCGGTGCCCCTCGTCGTCGACGATGAAATGACCTCGTGGGGCACGTAACGGCGCGTCGGCGCGCACACCATCTCACCGCCGATCGGGCTGTCACCCGGCCGGAAACCCTGGTTGTCGAGGAGCCGCTGGAGATCCGCGTCAACGGCGCTGCGGTCACCGTGACCATGCGCACGCCCGGTTCGGATATCGAACTCGCGCAAGGGTTTCTGCTCACCGAAGGGGTAATCGCGGGCCGCCGGGACGTGCTGACCATTCGCTACTGCGGCGGGCGGGGTGATGACGGCGCCAACACTTACAACGTTCTCGATGTGACACTGGCTCCCGGCGTGCAGCCTCCCGACCTCGATGTCACCCGTAACTTCTACACCACCTCGTCGTGCGGGGTCTGTGGCAAGGCGTCGCTGGACGCGGTGCGGGTGATCAGTCGCTTCTCGCCGGACGAGGATCCCGCCACCGTGGCTGCGACCACGCTCAAGGCGATGCCCGGCCAACTTCGGGGCGCACAAAAGGTTTTCGCGAGCACCGGTGGGCTGCACGCCGCGGCGTTGTTCGGCGTGGACGGCACGATGCTGGTGGTGCGTGAGGACATCGGCAGGCACAACGCCGTCGACAAGGTCATCGGCTGGGCGCTGGAACATGAGCGCATACCGCTGAGTGCCTCGGTGCTGCTGGTCAGCGGGCGGGCATCGTTCGAGCTGACGCAGAAAGCCGTGGTGGCCGGGATTCCGGTGCTGGCCGCCGTGTCCGCGCCTTCATCGCTGGCGGTCTCGCTCGCTGAGGAGTCCGGGGTCACGCTGGTGGCATTCCTGCGGGAAAACTCGATGAACGTCTACACCAGGGCCGACCGAATCACGTAATCGCTTTCCGCTGCGCAGCAAGCTCAGCCGGCTGTGGATACATACGCCACTGGGGATAACCGGCCATCGCGGTTGCCACTGAGCTTCGACTGCGGCATGTCATGTCGGGACCACCGTGCACCTTGGCTCGCATGACGACCCAAATGACTATGACTAAGGTCCAGCTGGGAGCGATGGGCGAGGCGCTCGCGGTGGATCACCTGACGAGGATGCGGCTGCGGATCTTGAACCGCAACTGGCGCTGCCGCTATGGCGAACTCGATGTGATCGCGTGCGACGAGGCCACCCGCACCGTGGTGTTCGTCGAGGTCAAGACCCGTACCGGCGATGGTTATGGAGGCCTGGAGCACGCGGTCACCGAGCGGAAGGTCCGACGGTTGCGCCGGCTTGCGGGGCTATGGCTGGCCGGCCAGGACGAGCGTTGGGCGGCGGTCCGAATCGATGTGATCGGTGTGCGGATCGGGCGCCGCCGCATCCCGGAGATCATGCACTTGCAGGGGGTCGGCTGATGGCGCTGGGGCGCGCGTTCTCGGTCGCGGTGTGCGGATTGGACGGAAAGATCGTGGAGATCGAGGCCGACATCACCTCCGGGTTGCCGGGTGTGCATCTGGTGGGTCTGCCCGACGCCGCGTTGCAGGAATCTCGCGACCGCGTCCGGGTGGCGGTTACCAATTGCGGAAACAGCTGGCCCATGGCCCGGCTCACGCTCGCGCTCTCACCGGCGACGCTGCCGAAAATGGGATCGGTCTACGACATCGCTTTGGCCACCGCAGTGCTGTCGGCGCAGCGAAAGAATCCATGGGAGCAACTGGAGAAGACGGTGCTGCTGGGCGAGCTGTCGCTGGACGGCCGGGTCCGGCCGGTGCGCGGAGTGCTACCCGCCGTGCTGGCCGCCAAACGCGACGGGTGGCCGGCCGTTGTTGTTCCGGTAGACAACCTGGCGGAGGCCAGCCTGGTCGACGGCATCGACGTTTGGGGCGTTCGCACCCTAGGGCAACTGCAGAGCTGGTTACGCGGGTCGGCCGGCTTGGACGACAGGATCACCACGACAGCCACGACCGCAGAGCCGTCGGCGGATCTGGCCGACGTGGTGGGACAGGCGCAGGCGCGTTTCGCGGTCGAAGTGGCGGCCGCCGGGGCGCATCACCTCATGCTCACCGGACCGCCGGGAGTGGGTAAAACGATGCTGGCGCAACGTCTTCCGGGGTTGCTGCCGCCGCTATCGGACAGTGAATCGCTGGAGGTCACCGCGATTCACTCGGTGGCCGGGCTGCTGTCGGGGAACACGCCGTTGATCACCCGGCCGCCATTCGTGGCGCCACACCACAGTTCCAGCGTCGCGGCACTCGTCGGCGGCGGGTCGGGTACGGCCCGCCCGGGCGCGGTCAGCCGGGCACATCGCGGAGTGTTGTTTCTAGACGAATGCGCAGAGGTCAGCGTCAGCGCGCTGGAAGCGTTGCGAACACCGTTGGAGGACGGCGAAATTCGCCTTGCCCGCCGCGATGGGGTGGCGTGCTACCCGGCTCGATTCCAGCTGGTGCTGGCCGCCAACCCGTGCCCGTGCGCGCCGGCCGATCCACAAGATTGCATTTGTGCGGCAGCGGCCAAACGGCGCTACCTCGGGAAGCTGTCGGGGCCGTTGCTGGACCGGGTGGACCTGCGGGTGCAGATGCATGCGGTGCGGGCCGGGGCATTCTCGGTTTCTGACGGTGAGTCGACGGCACAGGTTCGCCAGCGGGTAGCAATGGCCCGGGACGCAGCCGCTGCGCGGTGGCAGCCACACGGATTTCGCACCAACGCCGAAGTCAGTGGATCGCTGTTGCGGCGCAAGTTCCGTCCTGGCAACGCGGCGATGGCCCCGCTGCGCATCGCGCTGGACCGTGGACTGCTCAGCATTCGTGGTCTGGATCGCACCTTGCGGGTCGCGTGGAGCTTGGCTGACTTGGCCGGCCGAAGCTCGCCCGGGCTCGACGAAGTTGCTGCCGCGCTGAGCTTTCGGCAACCGGGAGCACAGCGATGACCGACGATCCCGTGATGTGCGCGTGGGCTTACCTGTCCCGGGTGGCGGAACCGCCCTGTGCGGAACTGGCCGCACTGGTGGGATGCGTTGGCCCGGAGGAGGCGGTCGACCGGGTCCGGCGCGGCCTGGTCAATGACGACCTGGCACGGCACACCGAGGCCAGGCGCGGAATAGACCGGGCCGCAGAGGATCTCGAACTGCTTGCCCGTCGCGGAGGGCGACTGATCACGCCAGACGGCGACGAGTGGCCGCTGCTCGCGTTTGCCGCATTCGGCGGTGCCGGCGCTACGGCGCGGCCGCACGGCGGACCGCCGATGGTGTTGTGGGCGCTGGGTCCCGCGCGTCTGGACGAGGCGACGCAACGTGCGGCGGCTGTGGTCGGAACCCGGGCGGCAAGCCCATATGGCGAGCACGTGGCGGCCGATTTGGCGGCCGGGCTGGTTGAGCGCGACGTCGCGGTCGTCTCCGGTGGCGCCTATGGCATCGACGGTGCGGCTCACCGCGCGGCGCTGGCGGCCGACGGAATCACCATGGCAGCACTGGCCGGCGGGCTCGACATCCCTTATCCGGCCGGGCATTCGGCACTACTGCATCGCATCGGCCAGCACGGGCTGCTGTTCACCGAATACCCGCCTGGTGTCCGCCCGGCGCGTCACCGGTTCCTGACCCGCAATCGTCTGGTGGCCGCCGTCGCGGGGGCCGCGGTGGTGGTCGAAGCGGGCCTGCGCAGCGGCGCTGCGAATACCGCCGCCTGGGCGCGGGCATTGGGCCGGGTGGTGGCTGCGGTGCCCGGACCCGTGACATCGTCGGCGTCGGCGGGTTGCCATGCGTTACTGCGCAACGGCGCGGAACTGGTTACCAGGGCCGACGACATTGTCGAATTCGTCGGTCGTGTCGGTGAGCTCGCATCCGAACAACGGCGGCCTACCACGGCGTTGGACGGGCTGGGTGAGGCCGAGCGTCAGGTGTACGAGGCGCTGCCGGGCCGCGGCGCCGCCACGGTGGACGAAATCGCGGTCGCATCGGGGCTGGTGCCCGAGCAGGTGCTGGGGCCGCTGGCGCTCCTCGAGGTGGCCGGGTTGGCTGAGCGCCACGGTGGACGATGGCGGATTGTTCGCGCCGGTGGCGGCCAAGCTGGGGCGACGGCGCGGCTCGTATAGTCGACGGGGGGTCGGGTCTGGACAGGAGGATAAGTGGCAGGACGACCTCTGCAAAGCTTCGAAGTTGTCGGCACCAAGCAACTCACCCGACACATGGTCCGGGTGACGCTTGGGAGC